>NZ_CP015411.1:4722500-4902887 GCF_001750165.1 Pseudoalteromonas luteoviolacea | reverse complement strand
ATTGCACTCCGAAATAGTTATTATTCCCGTACATCATTAAAGCCAGTTTTTTGCGTGCATTCACAAAATAACCAACAGAGTTATTCACAGCTAACTCAAAGATCTACAGAAATGTTTGTATATTATCAATTATTCACAGGTGGAAGCCGAGTATTATGAAGGGATCTTATCCACAACATCAATATTGACTTTTTAAAAAATTAAGATCTCACCAAGATAAAAATATAAACACCTGTTTTTAAAGGGTTTTTAATTTCACTTAATTATAAAGATCTTATCAAAAAAAGAGCAAGATCTCACCATAAAAATCAGATCAATTTGAGTTTTCCAAAGGTTGTTGCCAATTTTCACCCAAGCTCTGTGGAAAACCTCCTCAAGATCAAATAACTTGATCCACAACTAAGATCTCGATCTTCTCTATATAGATCTCAACATTTGATCCTTCTATATAAGGAATACAGATAGACTCCCTCTCTATTATATAGAGCGGCTCCAAATATTTACCTTTATTAGGTAAATTCACACCTCAACTGTCATTTCTGCATCAGATTGCCTATAAATTAAGCCTTCTCTCACAATTATGATTGACTTTCATGCGCGTCGGCTTTAATATCTCGCGCTCGCAATGGCACCTGTGCCAGGATCGCGACCTGCATAGGATGTTTTAACTTTAACCGATCGGATGGATTAGTTATGAAAAGAACTTTTCAACCAAGCGTACTTAAACGCAAGCGTACACACGGTTTCCGTGCTCGCATGGCTACTAAAAATGGCCGTAAAGTATTAGCACGTCGTCGTGCTAAAGGCCGTAAAGAGCTTTCTGCTTAATATTAAGTGGAAGGTTTAGGCTTCAGCAGGGAGTTACGTCTGTTAACTCCCTCGCATTACTCCCGCATATTTCAAGAGCCTGCTCGTGCAGCAACCCCTGTTTTTACACTTTTAGCTAAACCTAATGATGTAGGTCATCCACGTCTCGGGCTTACTGTCGCTAAAAAACGCTGTAAAAAAGCCTGCCAACGCAATCGTATTAAACGTCTTGCCAGAGAAAGCTTTCGTCTCAACCGTCATAAATTAGACAACATCGATATCGTTTTGATGGTCAAAACAGGTGTAGACGAGCAAAGTAATGAAGAGCTCACAAAGCAACTCAACAAGCTTTGGCGCAAAATCAATGAACGTTGCAAGCCTGGTGCTCCTAAACCAAAACATCATAAAAAACGCCCAACCAATAAAAAGCCTAAAAAATAACAGCGCTTTTATACTTCAATACCTGTCCTAACATGGCAATTTTTAGCGAATTAGGGTAAGGTTAGCTCACCTTTTAATCACTGATTTATCGAGTCTACCTCGCGACTATGAAACACGCCTCAAAGACCAAAAGCGAGAGTAAACGATTGGTGGATTATCCGCTTTCGGTAATACGTTTATTTTTGATTACGCTTATTAAAGCCTATCAAAAATTTATCAGTCCAATGCTTGGACCACATTGCCGATTTAATCCAACATGCTCAAGTTATGCAATTCAGGCAATTAATTTACATGGAATTGCAAAAGGGAGTTGGTTAGCGGTTAAACGCATATTAAAATGTCACCCTTTAAGCGCAGGTGGGGATGACCCCGTCCCTGAAAAATCGAATCAAGATAAACAACACGAGAAATAAGAGCTGTTATGGAATCGCAACGCACGTTTTTATTGATCGGATTGCTTTTAGTCTCTTTTTTGCTATTCAGTGAATGGCAAGAAGAGCAAGCTCAAAGCAAAGCCGAGACCAGTGCTGTCACACAAGTGGCCACTTCACCTTCAAATAACGACCAAGCGGATATTCCGACTTCTAACGAAGCGGACGTACCGGTTGCGCACACTCAAGCAATCCGTTCTGTTATTACAGTAACAACGGATGTACTTGATGTTAAAATCGATACAAAAGGTGGTGATATTGTTGAAGCCAAACTACTTCAACATGCTGAAACGCATGGTAGCGATATACCTTACTTACTACTTGGTGAATTTGAAGGGAAGCAATATATTTCACAAAGTGGACTGATCGGCCTAAATGGTCCAGATGCATCAAGTGAAGGTCGCCCTGTTTATTCAAGCGAACAAAAGTCATATACCCTATCAGGTGATGAACTGCGTGTACCGCTGACGTTTGTTGACAAAAAAGGCGTTCAATTTACAAAAACATTTGTATTCAAAGCAGGTCAATATGACGTTGCGCTAGAATATGATGTAGTCAACGCAACAGAAAACCCTGTCCAAGTTCAACTGTACACGCAAATTAAGCGTACAGCACAAGACAAAGACAGCATCATGACACAAACGTATTTAGGTGCGGCTTATGGTACACAAGATGAGCCATATGAAAAGTACGCATTTGACGATATGGCCAAAGCGAATCTAAACGAAAATACATTGGGTGGCTATGTGTCATTTATCCAGCATTACTTCGTGAGTGCTTGGGTCCCACAACAAGACGTCAACAATACGATTTACAGCTCACTGAGAAACAATCAAGGCATCATTGGTACTAAAGGCGAGCCAGTTAATATTCAGGCTAACTCTGAAGCAAAGTTATCGGCCATTTATTATATGGGTCCTAAAGATACCGATGCACTAGAAGCTATCCACGAAGACTTGGATCTGACGGTGGATTATGGTTGGTTATTCTTTATTTCTCAGCCTCTACTTGTATTACTGAAGTTCTTATACGGTATTTTAGGCAACTGGGGTCTAGCCATCATCGGTATTACCGTGATCGTGAAAACTATCCTTTACCCACTGACAAAAGCACAGTACACGTCTATGGCAAAAATGCGTGCACTACAGCCGAAAATGCAGCAATTAAAAGAACGCTATGGTGATGACCGTCAGAAGTTTGGTCAAGCCATGATGGAAATGTACCGCAAAGAAAAAGTGAACCCTATGGGTGGCTGTTTCCCACTGTTACTGCAAATGCCAATTTTCCTAGCGTTGTTCTATGTATTCTTAGAGTCGACAGAGCTACGCCACGCGGAGTTTGGTTTGTGGCTTACTGACTTATCCGCGATGGACCCATACTACGTGCTACCGATTCTATTTGGTGCGAGTATGTTCCTAACGCAAAAACTACAGCCAATGACTATCACAGATCCGATGCAACAGAAAATGATGACATATATGCCAGTCGCATTTTCTATTTTCTTCATCTGGTTCCCATCAGGTCTAGTACTTTACTGGTTAGTATCAAATATTATCTCTATTGCACAGATGCTTATCATCTACCGAGGTATGGAGAAAAAAGGTATTAAAGTACGCGACTAACGTCGAAACACCTTGATAAAACGCCCGCTTTTGCGGGCGTTTTTGATCTTGTACATACAACTAATTTATCTCTCAGAATTCTGCGCCAAAATAATACTACTGAGCATTAACTTACTGTTATTTATAACAAACAAAATCATCGCTAAACGCCTTGGGCAAGTTTCAAAACGATATGGCCCCTATCTCAACAAAGCTTATCAAAAGACCTTCCCCATGAAGCTGCACACATACACTTTGATATTAAGCATACACAGCTGCTCCTTAAAGAAGGAAAGAGAGAGGTAAGTCTTCAATGTAGCCATTGAGCAACTTTAAGCTTGGTCAGATAAGTTCGCGGCTGCGCAGCAGTATGGCATGCCACAGGATTAAGTTCAGGAAACCAAGCATATACTCGTTGTATTAAAGGGGGCTTAAATAACTTTTTAAAAACAAATAAAACATAGACTTGATAAATTTTGATATCGATTTTATGCCCCTTTGATAGGTCTTAAAAGCGCGCTCATGCACTGTAACTGCTCATTCACGACATCATAAGAGCAAGCATATGGAGCACACAATTTTAGGGGCATTGACCACGTCAGATATCAATGGCTGGCAAATTCCCGCCGTATTTTTGATCGGCCTACTAACCAGTTTAACCCCCTGTGTATACCCTATTTTACCAATTACCGTTGCCACCTTTGCACAGCAAAAGCACCCTCGCATTGCCCCCCTGCTGTACTGTATTGGTTTTGCATTCATTTATGCTGGACTGGGCTTTATTGCAGCCACAACCGGCAGCCTATTTGGTCAAGTAGCAAGTGATCCACTCGTCCTATTAGGATTTGCCAATGTTTTACTGCTTTTTGCTGCCATTAATAAAGGCTTAGTCACATTACCGACTCAGTACTTTGCGCTAAAAAGTACCAGTGCCGTACCCTTGATCATGGGTATGATCAGCGCGTTAGTTGCCGCGCCATGTACCTCACCTATCCTAGGCGCATTATTGATATTTGTTGCTTCCGCACAGCAACCTCTACTCGGTGCCAGTCTGTTATTTAGCTTTGCGCTGGGCATGAGTACATTGCTGCTACTTGCTGGCACCAGTGCAAGACTACTGGCTACCCTCCCTAAATCAGGGAAGTGGCTAGCCCACACTAATAACCTCACCGCACTCATGCTCTTAATCATGGCGCAATATTTTCTTATTCAGGCTGGTAAAAGCTGGCTATAGTAACCACAAGGAACCCATTATGAAGTCTTTAGCACCTCTATTCATCTTACTCGGTGTACATACCAACATTTACGCCAACACCTACCCGCCTTTGTTAGCTAATACGCTAGATGGACAAGCGATTTCAAGCCAAGGTCAGGTGACTTATTTGAAGTTTTGGGCCACTTGGTGCGCCTACTGTATTGAAGAAATGCCATTACTCGATCAGAGCTATCAACAAGCTAATACGGGGTATCAAGTTATTTCCGTCAATATTGGATTTAATCAAAACAAACGCAGTATCACGAATTACCTGAAAAAAAATGGCTACCGCTTTCCTACCGTCTTTGACAGCGACGGTAATATCACACGCCAATATGCGGTATTGGGCACGCCGCAACATATTTTATTAGATGGCTCAGGCAATGAGCTTTATCGCAGTGCCCTATTTACTGATGAATTAGCAAGTAAACTGACTGAATTACAAGGAATAAAATAATGTATATACAAGTAAAACTTGGTCTGGTATTGGCCTTACTTATGGTAACTTGCAAAACACATGCAACAGCCACCGAATATATATTTATCAATATCTGGGATGAATATTATCAATCCACCGAATTGCCACAACCAATGGGAGAACGCATTTTTGTCCAACCGGATATTAATATTGATAAACCCAGCTTAACGCAGTTTGTCACAGCCAACCCTATATTTAAGGGGATCCGCATTGATCACAACAATCAGCTCATGTATAAATTTCAAGTCCGAGCTACTCCCACAAGGGTTGTTGTGAATGAGGGGCGTGTGATCTTAAAAGAAGCACTTATCCGCAGTGAACCACCAGAAGCCACTTCAGATACCAAAGTGCCGTTACAGACATTATCAGGCACGCCTCTTTCCAAACCTTTGATATATCAACAGTATCAGGTGCTATTTTTCAGTGACAGCCTCTGTCCATTTCAGCATATTCCCGATTGTGAAAAACGCATTGAGCAAAATAACCAGCTCGCTCAACATAATAAGAATGTACTTACGGTAATAAAGCCCTTTTATGTAGACAAGCAAAGTGCACTCAATTACCAACAGCGCTTTGGGGTAAAGCATGATATTGTCTTTGATACTCATAATCAGTTATTTGAACAGTATCAAATCAATGAGCTCCCCTATTGGGTTTTATTAGACAATAAGGGGAAAACCCTTTATCGAGGCACAAACGTGCCGCGATAAGTCATCTAATTACTCTAAAATCCATTTACTTTGACAATAAACACTGTAGGGCGCATCCAACAAGTCCAAAATATTTTTATCTGTGTGCCCTACTAAACGTGTAAACTCATCCAATTGCTGCAATAAACCATCGCTGTTTCTGAGTGCACTCAACTTCGCTTTAGAGTGTGCAGCAAGGGCATCGTTATTTATCATCTGAGCTGCCGCTGAGGTATAAAACAACATGAGATGCGCATCGGTATTATCGCTATTTGCGAGCGCTAACGCCTGCTCTGGTTGACCTTGTTTAAGATGTATATACATCTTTGTATACTCAGCATAAATCGCAACATCAGCCAATTCAAAGCGTTGATATGCCATTAAAGCCTGTTCAGTCAACGTTTGAGCTGTTTCTAACTCCCCCAACTTTAACCCAATCCAAGCCAGCATAAGTTGCGTATTTGCTCGTGTCAGTGGTGAGATATAGTCAGTCTCAAGTAATTGGTGATATTGCCGCTTTGCATTATCTAATGCGTTTTGATCGTTTTTCACCAAGCCGATATCCATCCACGCCATCGCCTTGAGTAACTGAAGTTGCTCAGTGGCAGGTAAAAAAGACTCATGTATTTGCACTTGATCCAGATAAGATAAGGCTTTTTCCCCCTGATGGAGCTGAATATAATAAAACCCCAAGTAAGTGAGTACTTGCACTTTAAAATATTCATTGCCACTGTCAGCAACAATATCCAGCGCCTCCAATAAACTCTGTTCCCCTTCATTCACGGGCACTAAATAATTTTGCCCATACGCAAATAAGCTGGTTGCCAATTCTAAGTTTGCAGAGATCTGTCGATAGTAATCTATGGCCTGACTCAGTACTTTTTTACTTTGTACTAGGTTAAGGTGATTTTTTTCCTGTGGACCGGCAGCTGGTGGGTTTGCAAGATAAAATGAGCGCTGTGCTTCACTGTAAGCAAAAGAGCGACTACCTATGAGTGCATAAGCAGCATTCATCGCCAAGGTGTAATCTTGCCATTGCAATGTATGCCAGTAAATATCAGCTTGCAGTTGATACGCTCTGGCGATCAGTTCTATTTGTTGGCTTTTTTGTGCCGCTCGCAGTCCAAACTCTGCACTATTGAGCGCCGCTTCAAACTCCCCCTGTGCCTTTTCAAATGTCCCTTTATACAGATGATAACGAGCTTGTAACCCATCAGGTGCGTCACCCAATGTGATCTTATCAAAGCGTGCTTTCGCCTGCGTCACATCCCCTTGCTGCCAAGCTACCTGCGCCAACTCCAATTGTGAAGGTAAATGCTCAGGTACACGTACTAAAGCCGCCTCAAAATACGACCTCGCAAGCTCGGGACCATACTCATTCAACGCTTGCAAACCACGATAGTAATCACTGAGGTCCTTTACAGGCGCAGCTGTTTTATTTTCATGATCGGACGTCACTTCTAAAGCCATTAGCACATTTGTGGCAATTTCACTGAAGTTATGCCCTAACTGCTCAACAATGATATCTGTTGTTCGCCCATCTAGGCTGGCTTGTAGGATAAAGCGCTGCTGTCTTGGTTTCAGAGTGAGCGCTAGTGTATGTGGCTGTTTCTCTGTTGGTAGCTTCAGCAGCTCAGGGGCTTGGTTTTTCGGTTTTAATTGATAGTGGTTTTGCAGCTTCGCTTTTAATTCGCTTTCGATGGCGTAGCCCCACCACGTGTTGGCCTCGACTCCCGTGTCATTTTGCAAAGGTAAAATCAATAAGGTTGGTTTTTGCTGAAATTGCTCATTGGAGGGTAGTGGCCAGATAGCGTGCATTTTGTCCACCGCAAATAACAAGACAGCAACCAGGCTCAGTGCCACGCCTATTTGGTTGGCACGTTTTTTTGCACATTTTGCGGCGTGCACCTCACAGATCCACTGGTAACCTTGTTGTGGTAGCGTTCGAATATAGATAGGACTTTGCGCATTATCGCCCAATGCTTGGCGTAATTCATTGATACTTTGTGTCAGTGCGGCTTCTCGATATTCACCGTGCTGCCACAGTGCGCTCAATAATGTTTCACGCTTAATAACTTGGTTGGGATGCGCTAGAAAGTAAGCCAGTAACTGTAAGACTTTAGGACGAAGAAGCTGCTGCGATTGCCCAGTGTATAAAACCAAGCGCTCAGCATCAAAACGAAATGGACCAAATAACAACACGGGTTAGAGTTTCCTTATCTCTACATCTTGCGTAATTGACTCTATTGATTAACTTCCACTATACCTGAGAAATGCCATTTGCTGTACAATTAAGCTCAGAATACACTCATTTAGCAAGAGCCATCATGATTGCACAAGATACAATAGCAGCTCAGGCAACCGCCCCAGGTCGTGGTGGTGTCGGCATCATCCGAATTTCAGGCACAGGTGCCAAACAGGTTGCTGAGAAAATATTAGGAAAATGTCCAAAAACGCGATATGCCGAGTACTTGCCATTTAATACCTTAGCTGGTGAGCAACTCGATCAAGGTATTGCGCTATTTTTCCAAGGCCCAAACTCTTTTACCGGCGAAGATGTGTTAGAACTACAAGGCCATGGCGGGCCAGTTGTCATTGACATGCTGCTTAAAGAGATCAGCCAAATTGACGGAGTAAGATTGGCCAAACCAGGCGAGTTTTCAGAGCGTGCATTTATGAATGATAAGCTCGATCTCACCCAAGCCGAAGCCATTGCAGATCTCATCAATGCAACCAGTGAGCAAGCAGCGAAAAGCGCCCTGCACTCTTTACAAGGTGATTTCTCTAAACACATCAATGTGCTGGTGGAACAAGTGATCCATTTACGTATGTATGTTGAAGCTGCCATTGATTTCCCAGACGAAGAAATTGACTTTCTATCTGATGGCAAAGTTTCAGGTGACTTACAAGCGATCATAGATCAGCTTGCAGAAGTCAGGCAACAAGCCAAGCAAGGCAGCATTATGCGCGAAGGTATGCGTGTCGTTATAGCCGGTCGTCCAAACGCAGGTAAATCCTCACTGCTGAATGCTTTAGCAGGTCGAGAAGCCGCGATTGTCACTGATATTGCAGGCACTACACGCGATGTTCTGCGAGAACATATTCATATCGATGGCATGCCACTGCATATTATAGATACAGCCGGCCTGCGTGAAAGCCCTGATAAAGTCGAGCAAATCGGTATTGAGCGCGCATGGGAAGAGATCAGCGGAGCCGATCATGTCTTATTTATGGTGGATGGCACGGAGACGCTAGAGACTGATCCGATCAAGATCTGGCCTGAGTTTATGGAAAAACTGCCAAAAGGCATAGATATCACCGTCATTCGCAACAAAATAGATCTATGCGGAGAGCAACAAGGGCTATGCCAGCAAGACAACTACCCTGTTTTAAGACTCAGTGCACAAGCCAATGCTGGCGTTGATATACTCAGGGAGCATTTAAAAGCGTGTATCGGATTTACTGGTGCAAACGAAGGCGGCTTTATGGCTCGCCGCCGCCATTTAGATGCATTAGAGCGTGCAGCTGAACATTTAGAAATCGGTCAGACACAACTTGAAATGCATATCGCCGGTGAAATTTTGGCTGAAGAGCTGCGTTTAACTCAGCAATACCTCAATGAAATAACCGGTGAATTTACTTCCGATGATTTACTGGGCAAAATATTTAGTTCATTTTGTATTGGTAAGTAATTCAACAACCCGATGCGCCAAGCATCGGGTTTTCAGCATACATAGTACGCATACCAACCCGCTAGAATCCCCGTTTATATGTTCAATCTTGGACGCATTAGAATCGAGTCATGTCAAAACCTGCTTACTGTGATGGCCACACAGTATTTCTCATGATATGTCCTTTAAACAATAAACGCACTCAATCGCATCATGATCACAGTACGTTCAATATACGCAGTCAGTGCAGCTGAAATAACTGATGGTCAACGACCATATTGTCACCAACCGCATCACGTCAAGTTAACCCGACTCACACTTTTATCGGGCTAAACTTGTGTGTTTAAACTGCATTAAAATGTCTAATGTGAGCTATTTTTCAGCATATGATTAGTCAACACGACCTCTAACACGCTTAATCAAACATTTAAGTATCGGACATAATGAAGATAATCATAAACTCAACACCGATCCACCTGGATGATAAAGCAGCCAATATATTCATTTAACATGATGGCCCCCCTCGAAAACCCGCACTTGAAGCGATCAAAACAAGTTTTTTTAGAATATTTTTTTATATAGATCTTACTTTATAGATCTAAAAACCACTGATCACATTTCATCAAAGGATCTTTATCCAAAGAGTAATTATCCACATAAAGCAAAAACTCTGAATATAAGCACAAAAACCCGAACACCGTTCGATCATAAACCCATCTTGATGCATATTTCCCCCCTGCTTATCCACAATTAGTATAGAGCATACCATCTGGGAATATTTTATTACTAACATTAAAAACAATAACTTACAAAGTTAATTCACAGAAGGTTGAAAAAGAAGCTAATTAATTTTATCCCAAGGATTAAGTAACACTTTACTTCTGCTCAATCCAGATTAATATGACTCGCATATAACGTTAGGTAACGAGCACAAATGAGTAATATTGAGATCATTATAGGTAGTCAAATGGGTTCCGCTGAATATGTTGCAGAACAATTGGCTGACGATCTAAATACAAGATCTTTGCCATGCAATGTACATGAACAACCTGATATATCCGATTGCCAAAGCAATATTTGGCTATTAGTTACTTCTACCTATGGTGCAGGTGACTACCCTGAAAATCTATTGCCTTTTATCTCGCAGCTTAATGAACAAAACGATCTAAGCCATATTCGCTTTGCTGTAATTGGGATCGGTGACTCAAGTTATGATACTTATAACCATGCCGCTATTAACAGTGAGCAGCTATTAATAGAGAAAGGTGCGCAAATTCTTTTGCCGACATTAAAAATTGATGTGTTAGATGAAGCGCTTCCTGAAGATACGGCATTAGAATGGCTACCTCAATTAAGTGAGGTTATAGAGAAGCATATATAAAGATCCAGTTCTACATAACTTATCCACAATTTTAGTTATTTAAAACATCATATGTGGATAACCTTTGATCTAACTGCTGATCTAGTATTACTTATCCATTGGATAAATTTAATCGGATTTGTGCCTGTGTATAAATAGCTCTTTTGATCAAAGCTTATACGCCCTTAGATCCGATCTAATTCACACTATATGATCCTACCTAAGTTCATGGATCATAATAGGAATATAACCTTATACACAGATCTGGCTCTGCTTAAATATAAGATCAATAAAGATCTTTAAAAAGATCCTTATATATTTTAAGTGATCCATTTTGAGTGTAGGTTAAAATTTAATCGTTTCACTTCTGCGTTTTTCTAGGTAGAATACGCACCCTTTCGAAATTTGCTGGTTGTTTTTAAGTAGGATCCCGTAAATGATTTATCATGAACATTTTGACGTAATCGTGGTTGGTGGCGGTCATGCTGGTACTGAAGCTGCATTAGCTGCAGCTCGTATGGGTATGAATACCTTATTGTTAACTCACAATATGGATACTTTAGGCCAAATGTCTTGTAATCCAGCGATCGGCGGGATCGGAAAAGGACATCTTGTTAAAGAGATTGATGCGTTAGGTGGTGCGATGGCTCAGGCCATTGACAAAGGCGGGATCCAATTTAGAACACTGAATTCATCTAAAGGTCCTGCAGTTAGAGCTACTAGAGCGCAGGCGGATCGCGCATTGTATAAAGCGGCGATCCAAGATACGTTACAAAATCAAGAAAATTTAAAGATTTTCCAACAAAGTTGTGATGATCTGATTGTTGAACAAGATCAAGTCAAAGGCGTAGTTACTCAAATGGGTTTACGCTTTAGTGCTGAGTCTGTGGTACTAACTGTTGGGACATTCTTAGGTGGCCAAATTCATATTGGACTTGAAAACTTCAAAGGCGGAAGAGCAGGGGATCCACCTTCAATCGCGTTAGCACATCGATTACGCGAATTACCATTTCGTGTAGACAGACTAAAAACAGGGACACCTCCCCGTATTGATGCTCGAACAGTTGATTTCTCAGTGATGCAAGAGCAACCAGGTGATACACCTACACCGGTGTTTTCATTTTTAGGCAAACAATCGGATCACCCACAACAGATCCCATGTTACATCACCTATACCAATGAAAAAACACATGATGTGATCCGTGAAAACTTACATAGATCACCGATGTATGCTGGTGTGATCGAAGGGATTGGACCAAGATACTGTCCGTCTATCGAAGATAAGATAGTGCGCTTTGCTGACAAAGAGAAACATCAGATCTTTGTTGAGCCAGAAGGGCTAACGTCATATGAGTTATACCCTAATGGTATTTCCACCAGCTTACCTTTTGATATTCAGTTAGATATTGTGAGATCAATTAAGGGATTTGAAAACGCACATATTTGCCGACCGGGTTATGCCATTGAATATGATTTCTTCGACCCAAGAGACTTAAAACAGTCTTTAGAGACCAAATTTATTAATGGTTTATTTTTCGCTGGTCAAATTAACGGCACTACTGGTTATGAAGAAGCAGGTGCACAAGGCTTGATTGCGGGTATGAATGCTGCACTGCAAGTGAAAGGTGAGGATCCTTGGACACCGCGTAGAGACGAAGCGTATACAGGTGTTTTAATTGATGATCTTGCTACTTTAGGTACGAAAGAACCGTACCGTATGTTTACTAGCCGTGCTGAATATCGTTTGTTATTACGTGAAGACAATGCTGATTTACGTTTGACTGAAAAAGGCCGCGAGCTAGGTTTGGTTAATGACGAACGTTGGGCTGCTTACAATGATAAATTGGAAGTCATGGAGCAAGAGTCACAGCGTTTGCGTGCAACTTGGATCCACAAGGATCATGAAGCATTAGATCAAGTAAACGCGTTGCTTAAATCGCCACTAACCAGAGAGGCGAGTCTTGAGGATCTGATCCGCCGCCCTGAAGTCAGTTATCGAGAATTAATGACAATTGATGGATTGGCCAGTGAGCATGAAAATTGGCAGGCTCTGGAGCAGGTTGAGATTCAAACAAAATACGCAGGTTATATTGCGCGTCAGCAAGACGAGATTAATAAGCAGTTGCGCCATGAGGAAACTTTACTGCCAGTCGAGTTTGACTATAGCCAAGTAAGTGGCTTATCAAATGAGGTCGTTGCGAAGCTCACGGACACTCGTCCACAAACGATTGGCCAAGCTTCACGTATTTCTGGTATCACCCCAGCCGCTATTTCGCTATTATTAGTATATCTGAAAAAGCAAGGGCTGTTGCGCAAGTCAGCGTAACAGCGATGGAAAACTGTGTTACTAGAACAACTCAATGCTTTGTTAGCGGAAACAGGTATTTCGCTGACTGAAAATCAAAAACAGCAGCTGGTCGATTATGTCCAGCTGCTCGACAAATGGAATAAAGCTTACAACCTCACATCGGTGCGAGACCCGAAAGAGATGATGGTAAAACATATTCTTGACTCTTTGGTGGTTGCACCACATCTTAGTGGTAAACATTACATTGATGTTGGCACAGGCCCTAGGCTACCTGGTATCGTCTTAGCGATAGCTTTGCCGGATACTGAATTTGTATTACTTGATAGCCTAGGAAAAAGAGTTCGTTTTTTAACCCAAGTAAAACATGCGCTTGGATTAAAAAATGTGACGCCAGTTCAGTCTCGTGTTGAAGAATATCAGCCAAGTGTTAAATTAGACGGTGTGTTGAGTCGTGCATTTGCATCGCTAGAGGACATGGTCCAATGGTGCACACATTTAATTGACTCATCAGGGCGATTCGTTGCACTAAAAGGAATGTATCCGCAAGAGGAATTGGACAGTCTGCCTGAAGGCATTTCTTTGGAGCAAAAGATCACCTTGCAGGTACCAAACCTTGAAGGTGAGCGCCATTTAATTATTCTTACTAAAGACTAAATTCGAGGATACTGTGGCTAAAGTCATTGCAATTGCAAACCAAAAGGGTGGTGTTGGTAAAACAACCACTGCGGTTAACCTTGCTGCCTCGATGGCGGCGACCAAAAGAAAAGTACTGCTGATAGATTTAGATCCACAAGGCAATGCGACGATGGGCAGTGGCGTTGACAAATATAGTGATGTGGCCACCATCTATGATCTACTCATTGAAGAGACCCCCATCAAAGAAGTGATCTGCACAGATACATCTGGTGAATATGATTTAATCGCTGCGAACGGTGATGTAACTGCTGCTGAAGTTAAATTGATGGAATTGTTTGCTCGTGAAGTGCGATTGCGCAATGCCATTGAGTCTGTGCAGGATGACTATGAGTTTATCTTTATTGATTGTCCGCCGTCATTAAACATGTTGACTGTAAACGCCATGGCGGCTGCAGACTCTGTCATGGTACCAATGCAATGCGAGTATTATGCACTTGAAGGCTTAACGGCACTAATGGATACGATTACACAGCTTTCTAAATTGGTTAACCCCGAACTGCAAATTGAAGGGATCTTGCGTACTATGTACGATCCTCGTAACCGATTGGCAAACGATGTTTCTGAGCAGCTCAAACAGCACTTTGGCGACAAGGTATACCGAACGGTGATACCACGTAATGTGCGTTTAGCCGAAGCGCCAAGTTTTGGCGCACCTGCAATGTATTATGATCGTGCATCCAGTGGTGCAAAAGCTTATCTTGCATTAGCTGGAGAAATGTTGCGTCGTCAAGAAAAACAAGCCGCTGCCGTAGCATAAGAGGACAATAACAACATGTCGGTGAAAAAAAGAGGATTAGGGCGTGGTTTAGATGCATTATTAAGTTCTGCTAAACCACCGTCGGGCAATACGCAGCCTGCAGAGCCCAAAGCACCAGCTGAAAAAGCCGTATCTGCACCTGTTAGTCAGACATCTGAAACATCTGAACAAGAACTACAGCGACTACCGATTGAATTTTTACAACGAGGAAAATATCAACCTCGTAAAGATATGTCTGAGCAAGCATTGGAAGAATTAGCCAATTCGATTCGTGCTCAAGGCGTACTTCAACCAATTGTGGTAAGACAGTTAGCAAGCGAACAATATGAAATTATCGCTGGTGAGCGTCGTTGGCGGGCATCACAACTTGCTGGTTTAGATGTCGTACCGTGTATCATTAAAGACGTGGAAGATGATGCTGCGGTTGCCATTGCGCTCATTGAAAATATTCAACGTGAAGATCTTAATGCCATGGAAGAAGCGGTTGCCCTAGATCGCTTACTCAATGAGTTTGATTTAACTCACCAGCAAGTAGCTGACGCTGTAGGCAAATCAAGAACAACTGTGACTAACTTGTTACGTTTAATCAATCTCAATGATGATGTGAAAATCTTGTTAGAACATGGTGATATCGAAATGGGCCATGCTCGATGCTTACTTTCATTGCAAGGCGAAGCTCAATCTGAAGCTGCCCGCACTGCGGTTGCTAAAGGGTTGACGGTGCGTGAAACTGAAAAGTTAGTACGTGCTATGCAAGAGCCAGTGGTTAAAAAAGAAACAAAAGAAAAAGACCCAGATGTCAAACTGTTAGAACAACAGCTGGCAGAAAACCTGGGTGCAAAAGTCGAGATCAACTACAATCAAAAAGGCAAAGGAAAATTGGTTATTTCTTATGCTGATCTTGATGAATTAGACGGTATTCTTGGGCGGATCCACCCAGATTTACAACAACCCTCCTAAAGGTCAAAATTGCGACGGAATACGTGCTTAAATTATGCTGCATTTCGTCGCGTCAAGTTGCAAATTGAGCAGAAATCAGTATAATTTCGCCAGTTTTTATACCCTGATAAATTTTAGCGTCATTAAGGTTAATATAAAGTGACTCATTCGTTAGCTGGCCCGTATAGACGCGCCGCATTAAAAGGTGTCTTGCTTCAGGGTATCGTAGCATTAGTAGCTGCAGTAATAGTTTTAGTAGGTTGGGGAGCACATGCAGGCATGTCAGCATTGGTTGGCGGCGTTGCAATTGTGTTTCCGAACCTTGTATTTGCCTTGTACTCATTTCGATTTGTCGGAGCGAGCAAAGCAAATCAAGTGTATGACTCGTTAAAACGAGGCAAAGGATTAAAATTTTTGCTAACCATTTGCATATTTGCACTGGCGTTTAAACATTTGAGTGTCATGGCGTTGCCATTTTTCTGCTGTTACATACTAGTGATGTTCTCGCAGTGGCTAGCACCGATTTTTTTTAATCATTAACTTTTGGGATAAAACATGGCTGCAGAAGAAGTTACTCTATCAAGCCATATTCAGCACCACTTGACCAATGCCAAGATGTGCTCGACCGATGCCGGTCTTGCCTTCAATAAAGCATGTGCGGATAGTGGATTCTGGACATGGCACGTAGATACCCTCGCATGGTCAATCGGTTTAGGTCTGATTTTTTTATGGATCTTCCGAAGCGCCGCTAAAAAATCCACTACTGGTGTACCTGGCAAATTTCAGTGCTTTATTGAGATGATTGTTGAGTTCGTTGGCGACAACGTACGCGATACTTATCACGGTAACAGCAAGTTAATTGCTCCACTGGCCCTAACAATCTTTGTTTGGGTGTTCTTAATGAACTTAATGGACTTGATTCCTGTTGATTTCCTACCTGCATTTGCTGGCTTTGTTGGCGAAACTGCATTTGGTATGGACTCACACGATGTATACATGAAAATTGTACCGACAACTGATTTAAATATGACGGCTGCATTAGCAATCGGTGTATTCCTTCTGATGATCGGTTATTCAATTAAGATCAAAGGTATCGGTGGTTTTATTGCTGAGCTAACGCTTCACCCGTTCAGCACTAAAAACAAGCTTGGTATGGTTTTCCTTATCCCTTGTAACTTGTTACTTGAAACTATCGCGTTGTTTGCTAAGCCTTTCTCGCTAGCACTTCGTTTGTTCGGTAACTTGTACGCGGGTGAGATGATCTTCATCTTGATCGGTGCAATCGGCTTGATGCAGTTACCACTGCACTTTATCTGGGCGGCTTTCCACATCTTAGTTATCGTTCTACAGGCATTCGTATTTATGATGCTTACGATCGTATACCTGAGCATGGCAAGTGCTAAAGATAGCCACTAAGAATATAATTTTTAAAAGATTTTTTAACTTTAACTTTAATTTACAAATGAAACTTTGGAGAAAAAAATGGAACTAGTATTAGGTCTTAAGCTTATCGCTGTTGCTTTACTTATCGGCTTCGGTGCAATCGGTACTGCTATCGGCTTCGGTAACATGGGTGGTAAATTCCTAGAAGCATGTGCTCGTCAGCCTGAGCTTGCGCCTTCACTACAAGTTAAAATGTTCATCCTAGCTGGTCTAATCGATGCGGTAGCGATGATCGGTGTTGGTATCGCTATGTACATGTTGTTCGCGCTTTAATTTTTAAGACAATAGCTGAATCGAACAACTGTCAAGTAAGGAGGAGCGGTCGTGAACTTAAACGCCACTCTAATAGGTGAATTAATTGCATTTACGGTGTTCGTACTTTTCTGTATGAAGTACGTATGGCCACCGCTAAATGGTGCAATTGAAGCTCGCCAGAAGAAAATTGAAGATGGTTTAGCTGCCTCTGATAAAGCTGAAAAAGATCTTGAGCAAGCGCGTGAACAAGCTGCTGAGCAGCTTAAAGAAGCGAAGACTCAAGCGGCTGAAATCATTGAGCAAGCTAAAAAGCGTGCTGCGCTTATCGTTGACGAAGAGACAACTCGTGGTCAACAAGAGCGTGAGAAGATTATTGCTCAAGGACACTCTGATATCGAAACAGAGCGTAACCGCGTAAAAGAAGAGCTACGTACTCAAGTAGCAACACTTGCCGTGGTTGGCGCTGAAAAGATTTTAGAGCGTGAAATCAATCAAGACGCACACAGCGATATCGTTGATAAGCTAGTTGCTGAGCTTTAATTAGGAGGGTATGAGCATGTCTGAATTGACTACTATCGCTCGCCCATACGCTAAAGCGGCTTTTGAACTTGCTGTTGAAAAAGGCACAGTTGAAGCTTGGAATGAAATGCTGTTCTTCGCCGGTCAAGTGACCAGCGATGAACAGGTTCAGACACTACTAAGTAGCCTTGCTACTCAAGCAGAGCAGTCTGAAATCATCATCAAGCTATGTGCTGAGCAACTCGACGAGCAAGGTCAAAATCTTATCAAGCTGATGGCCGAAAATGAGCGTTTATCTGCAGTCCCTGCAGTTGCTGATTTATTCGCTGAATTTAAAGCGGAGTATGACAAAGAGATCGACGTAAATGTGGTTTCTGCAACTGAACTTGCTCAAGAGCAGCAAGATAAATTGGGCGCTGCGTTAGAAAAACGTTTCGCACGCAAAGTTAAGCTGAATTGTAGCATCGATGAAACCGTAGTAAGCGGTTTGGTTATTAAGGCTGGCGATACCGTAATTGACGGTAGCGTACGCGGTAAATTAGACCGCTTAGCAGTGTCGCTACAATCGTAATTGGGAAAAAGAGCATGCAACTTAATTCCACAGAAATTTCTGCACTGATCAAGCAGCGTATTGAGCAGTTTGAAGTTGTAAGTGAAGCACGTAACGAAGGTACTATCGTATCTGTTACTGACGGTATCATCCGCATCCACGGTCTAGCTGACTGTATGCAAGGTGAGATGATCGAGCTTCCTGGCAACCGTTATGCTATCGCACTAAACCTTGAGCGTGACTCAGTAGGTGCAGTAGTAATGGGTCCTTACGCAGACCTTAAAGAAGGCGTAAAAGTACAATCTACAGGTCGTATCCTTGAAGTACCAGTAGGCCGTGGTCTACTAGGTCGTGTTGTTAACACACTAGGTGCACCTATCGATGGTAAAGGTGCACTAGACAACGATGGTTTCGAGCCAGTTGAAAAAATTGCACCAGGTGTAATCGAGCGTCAATCAGTAGACGAGCCAGTACAAACTGGTTATAAGTCTATCGATGCGATGATCCCAGTTGGTCGTGGTCAGCGTGAGCTAGTAATCGGTGACCGTCAGACTGGTAAAACTGCACTTGCAATCGATGCTATCATCAACCAAAAAGACACAGGCGTTAAGTGTGTGTACGTAGCGGTTGGTCAAAAAGCATCTACTATCGCAAACGTAGTACGTAAATTAGAAGAGCACGGTGCACTTGAAAACACAATCGTTGTTGTTGCATCTGCTTCTGAATCAGCAGCGCTACAATACCTAGCGCCATTTGCTGGTTGTACTATGGGTGAATACTTCCGTGACCGCGGTGAAGACGCACTAATCGTATATGATGATCTTTCTAAGCAAGCTGTTGCTTACCGTCAGATCTCACTACTACTTAAGCGTCCACCAGGTCGTGAAGCATACCCAGGTGACGTATTCTACCTTCACTCACGTCTTCTAGAGCGTGCATCACGTGTAAACGCTGATTACGTTGAGAAGTTCACTAACGGTGAAGTGAAAGGTAAAACAGGTTCATTGACGGCATTGCCAATCATTGAAACTCAAGGTGGTGACGTTTCTGCATTCGTACCTACTAACGTTATCTCAATCACCGATGGTCAGATCTTCCTAGAAACTGACTTATTCAACGCAGGTATCCGTCCAGCTGTTAACGCTGGTATCTCGGTATCTCGTGTAGGTGGTGCAGCGCAAACTAAAATCGTTAAGAAACTAGGTGGTGGTATCCGTCTAGCGCTAGCTCAGTACCGTGAACTAGCGGCGTTCTCTCAGTTCGCTTCTGACCTTGACGATGCAACGCGTGCACAGCTTGAGCACGGTGAGCGTGTAACAGAGCTAATGAAGCAGAAGCAATATGCACCTATGTCTGTTGCTGAAATGTCTCTGTCTCTATTTGCTGCTGAGAAAGGCTTCCTACAAGACATCGAAATCCCGAAGATTATGGATTTTGAAGAAGGTCTTATTGGTTTCGCTAACAGCACATACGCAGAGCTAATGACTCAAATCAACGAAACTGGTAACTATAACGCTGAGATTGAAGCGCAACTTAAAGAGCTTCTAGAGAAGTTCAAGTCGACGCAAACTTGGTAATTTAGTTATTCATGGTGACTTCGGTCACCACTGATTCGGAGAGAGAGTCATGGCCAGCGGAAAAGAGATAAAAAGCAAGATCGGGAGTATTAAGAATACTCAGAAGATCACCAGCGCGATGGAAATGGTTGCCGCTTCTAAAATGAAGAAGGCGCAAGACCGTGTGGCATCAAGCCGTCCATACGCTGAGAACTTACGCAAAGTGATCGGTCGTATTGCTCAAGCAAATCTTGACTTCAATCACCCGTTCCTAGAGGAACGTGATGTGAAGCGAGTTGGTTACATTGTTATCTCAACTGACCGTGGTCTGTGTGGTGGTTTGAACTCAAATGAGTTTAAGAAAATCACATTAGACGTTAAGGCGTGGAAAGAAAAAGGCGTTGATGCCGAATTTGCTACTTTAGGTAGCAAGGCTGCTGGTTTCTTCCAACGTTTTGGCGGTGAGTTACTCGCTAAAAAAGCGGGTCTTGGAGATGCTCCTTCAGTACAGGACGTAGTAGGTCCAGTAAAAGTAATGTTAGATGCATTTACTGAAGGCAAAATTGACCGCTTGTTCGTTGTGTACAACAAATTCGTGAACACAATGAAGCAAGAGCCAACGATCGAACAGTTATTACCTTTGCCAAAAGCTGAAGAAGAAGTATCAGCCCACGCTTGGGATTACTTATATGAGCCGAGCCCAGAAGCGATCTTAGAGACGCTACTGGTACGTTTCATTGAGTCACAGGTGTACCAAGGTGTAGTAGAAAATGCTGCATCTGAACAGGCCGCCCGTATGGTTGCGATGAAAGCCGCAACTGATAACGCAGGCGACCTAATGGATGAGCTGCAACTTGTTTACAACAAAGCACGTCAGGCTGCAATCACACAAGAAATCAGTGAGATTGTTGGCGGTTCGGCTGCTGTATAACGCTTCGGCAAAGTTTAACGAGAGGAATAGACATGAGTTTAGGTAAGGTCGTCCAAATTATCGGCGCCGTTGTGGACATCGAGTTCCCACAAGACAACGTGCCAGCCGTATATGACGCACTAAAAGTTACAGAAGGCGACCTAGCTGGTTTGACACTAGAAGTGCAACAGCAGTTAGGTGGCGGTGTGGTACGTGGTATCGCACTTGGTACTACAGACGGTCTACGTCGTGGTATCTCAGTAGAAGGCACAGGCGAGCCAATCAAAGTTCCAGTTGGTACAAAGACCCTAGGTCGTATCATGGACGTATTAGGTCAGCCTATTGATGAAGCAGGTCCAATTGGTGAAGAAGAGCGTATGTCAATTCACCGCGCTGCGCCTTCATACGAAGATCAATCAAGTTCAGTTGAGCTACTAGAAACAGGTATCAAGGTAATCGACCTTGTATGTCCGTTCGCTAAAGGTGGTAAAGTTGGTCTATTCGGTGGTGCCGGTGTTGGTAAAACCGTAAACATGATGGAACTTATCCGTAACATCGCAATCGAGCACAGCGGTTACTCAGTATTCGCTGGTGTTGGTGAGCGTACGCGTGAGGGTAATGACTTCTACCATGAGATGAACGATTCAAACGTACTAGACAAAGTATCGCTAGTATATGGTCAGATGAACGAGCCACCGGGTAACCGTCTACGTGTTGCACTAACGGGTCTAACTATGGCTGAGAAGTTCCGTGACGAAGGTCGTGACGTACTTTTCTTCGTAGATAACATCTACCGTTACACGCTTGCAGGTACTGAGGTATCAGCACTACTAGGTCGAATGCCGTCAGCGGTAGGTTACCAGCCAACTCTTGCAGAAGAGATGGGTGTACTACAGGAGCGTATCGCATCGACTAAGACTGGTTCAATCACTTCAATCCAAGCGGTATACGTACCTGCGGATGACTTGACTGACCCGTCACCAGCTACAACGTTCGCGCACTTAGATGCAACAGTTGTACTTTCACGTGATATCGCGTCTCTAGGTATTTACCCTGCGGTAGACCCACTAGATTCAACTTCACGTCAGCTTGACCCTCAAGTAATCGGTAACGAGCACTATGAGACAGCACGTGGCGTTCAGACTGTACTTCAGCGTTATAAAGAGCTGAAAGACATCATCGCGATCCTAGGTATGGACGAGCTATCTGACGAAGATAAGCAAGTTGTATCTCGTGCACGTAAAATCCAGCGTTTCCTATCTCAGCCGTTCTTCGTTGCTGAGGTATTCACAGGTGCACCTGGTAAATACGTATCTCTTAAAGACACAATCTCTGGCTTTAAGGGCATCCTAAACGGTGATTACGATGATATGCCTGAGCAGGCATTCTACATGGTTGGCTCAATCGACGAAGCAGTTGATAAAGCTAAAAACATGTAATTTAGGAGGTTGTTATGGCAATGACAGTACACCTTGATGTAGTAAGTGCAGAGCAGAATTTATTCTCTGGTGCTGTGGCTACAATTCAAGTGACAGGTAGTGAAGGTGAACTTGGTATTCACCCTGGCCACGCGCCACTCCTGACTGGCCTAAAGCCTGGTATGGTACGTTTGGTTAAAGAAGATGGTGCTGAAGAGTTCATCTACGTTGCAGGCGGTACGCTTGAAGTTCAACCTAAGACAGTAACTGTTCTAGCGGACGTTGCTATTCGTGGTGAAGAACTTGACGAGCAGGCTGCTGAAGAAGCTAAACGTGAAGCTGAAGCACAGCTTGCTTCAGGTACTGCAAGCGAGCTGGATTACCAGCGTGCCGCTATGCAGCTTGAAGAAGCACTTGCCCAGCTACGACTACTTCGCCAGCTGCGTAAATAAGCAGCCACCTATCTGGTTTGAAACCCACATGCTGACAAGCATGTGGGTTTTTTTTATGTCTGTAAATTACAAATTAACGTTTGGTTACTTTTTTGTACGTGGTTTTGGGCGTGTTATTACTGTTTTTTTCCCGCTCTTCTTGTTATGTTATTAGTATAGATAAGCCCTTGATTAACGCTCGACTAACACGTGTTTGGTTAAGTCGTAATTATGTGTGATTACTCGTCATTACGCATACTGCACGTCTACAAACTGGTTTGCATCAATGCGAGTGAAGCGTTACAACGGTTAACATATTTACTTGAGTAAAAAATTGCTTAAAGTAGAATAGTCATTCTTTGGGACCCTGTTCGTGTAATATTCGTCATGAATGAAGTGAGATTTTCTAGGCAAGTAAAGGAAGTTAAATTTGGCGCATGGGTACTTGATCCTAAACGCCAGAGCATTTGCGACGGTGAAATAACACGAGAGTTAGAGCCGTTATTATTTCGCTTATTGTGCTATCTAATTATTAATAATGAGCAAATTATCACGCGACAAGATTTGGTTGATGATGTTTGGAACCAGAACTATGTAGACGATAATGCGATTAACCGTGCCATGTCTGAGCTGAGGAAAATTCTGAAATCGGACAAGCAGCGTGGTATTGTGATTAAAACCCATTATCGAAAGGGATATAGTTTTTTTCTTGAACCCGACATAATTTATCATGCTAACGAGGATCCTCGCTCGCCATCAGAACCAAATCCAGATAAAAATGTTAAGCCATCGGTTCAGCCAGAAAATAATCAACCCAGTGTCAGTCAAGCAACCCCTAATAGCAAATATCGGTTCAAATGGTTTTTGGCAGGGGCGTTTGTGCTCAGTACTTCTCTACTGGGTGGTTTAAGCTTTAAGCATTATTATGTATCTGATCTAGAAAGTGATATATCTAATATAGTAGCGCAAGAACAGTCGATTAAAGAAAGTGTTTTATCTTGGGTACAAGGCCGTTATACGCTGCTTAACTTATCCCCCAATGACGCGATGGTTGCCTACTCATTCATACAAGAGGGGGCCAAACATTACTCTTTGGTCGTCAAAAACTTACAAAGCGGTCATGAACGTAGGCTGGGTGAGCCGGGTGTGAACTACTATCCTGTTGGATGGTCTGCTGACTCAAGTACAATTTATTATAGTATTAATGATGGTAATAAGTGCCAAGTGTGGGAATTGAGTGCTGACTTTAATTCAGGCAATCAGTTCCTTTTTGAGTGTAAAGGCAATAGTAGTTTGACGGGCGGCGGCGTAAATCAAAACCGCTTGGTTTATGCTAAACAAGGTTATCGAAGTCGTGATGAATTATCAGCACTTACCAATCGTGATCTGACAACCGGTGATGAGTTTCAAATTACTTCGCCAAACTTAAACTCTTATGGAGACCGGTTTTTAGCCTATATTCCAGAGAAAGAAATCATTCTGTTTGAGCGACGTCAGTATAATACCAATGAGTTATATATGACAGATCCAGACGGGGGAGATCAGATCAAATTATATGAATCCCGTTCTCGTATTTGGGCGCTCAACTATGATGATGAGTCAGACTCTGTCACTTGGTTTGATAATAGTAAGAACGTCCTTTATCGCTTTTCGCTACTTGAAAATAGGTTGATTAATTTACAAAAACTGAAGACTGAGCAGTCATATGCTGAATATGAAACACTTAGCTCGGGTGAATTATTGATGACCAGTTACCCGTTTAATTTGGATGTGTATACATTAGATTTAAACAGTAATGAATTTCAGCCGCTTATACAAAGCAACCGAGAAGATAGAAATGCCATTAAAGTGCCTAATGGGTTTTTATTTTTAACAAGGTTGAGCACTTTACAGAGACTTAACTGGATGACCAGTGATGGTAAAGTGCAGCCATTAGGCTTACCCGATTCAGATTTCAAGTCTATTAGGTACAACTCTAAAGACGATGAACTGCTTGTACATTACACCAACAAAATAGAAATCTACAAACTGAGTGATCTCACATTGAAATATGCTCGCTCAATTAGCGGTACAATCGTTTCAGTCGAGTATTTAAATGATGATGAAATAAGTTATACGGTTGTCGATGAAACAAAAATTAGCAGCAAAGCGTATGTCCTTTCAAGCTCAGATAAAAAGGTAAGAGAGTTACCCACCCAAAGTATATTGTGGTTAGATAGACTCAGTGACGACAAGTTAGTCACTCTATCATCCAATGATACTTTATCTGTGTTTGATTTAAAGACAGGTGATGTTACGTACCAATTAGATCTTCCTCCTGCTAAATATCGACACTCTGTCGCTGTATCGAATGGGTATATTTATCATTCAGATGGAGAAAGTATTTATAAAATAGACTTATCATCAACGGGAGACTTTGAATCTATTTATACAGTCAATGAATCTCAATTTTTTATTGATGATATTCGAAGGTCAGATTCTGAACATTTGATATTGGATGTCATTGAGGTGGTTGAGAATCAGCTGTTGAAAGTATCATTAGTTGATGAACCCGCTGAAAAGCAGTAATCGTTAATCTTTATTGCTCCTTAAACTACTTTCGCCCCCTTTATGGGGGCTTCACCTAGTCACTCAGACCAATTCATTACTTATTTCAATCCCTTTATCGCCAACATATTTTCATCGCTTTAAACTTCATCGTTGTTAAAGAGCAACAAAGTCGAATTTGCTCGTCATATCCCTATGCATTGACTAGTACTAGAGCATTACGCTTGCATTTACTCTCCACTGTTGATTATGGAATTTGAAGTTATTGACCAAAGAATCCATGCTTCTTTTATATCTCATACACTGTTTGAAATATTACGATTCCGAAGAATTCAGCTTTTATTTTTTATATCTATATAAAACAATAGGTTAAATCTATTTTTGTGGAGGTTATATAAGATTTGATAACTACCATAACTCCATGGGCTTGTTTATCGTAGAAACATCAACGGCACATACTTGATGTGCTGAAAAATGTATAAACCATGAAAGACCATAGGAGCTTAACCATGTTAATAACTTTAAAAACAAAAAAGCTTAAGCAGTTATCAAACTCTGTAGTTTTAGATTCATCACGCACAAAACAAATAGGTGGTGCTCACTATTATAGTGAAGCGCAAAAGATCACAAATACGATTACAGGTACGAGACCTCCTGGTACTTCAGGTGATTAAGAGCTGACTAAGGGAGCTGATAAGTATGATTACTTTAAAAACAAAAAAATTAAAACAACTATCAAATTCAGAAGTATTAAGCCAGCTACAGACAAAGCAAATTGGAGGCGCACAATCCAATTTAGCACTACCTAGTACTAATACGATTATCGGTACTAGACCTCCAGGCACTTCAGGTGGTTAAGGTTTGACTAAGGGAGCTGATAAATATGATGACTTTAAAAACAAAAAAACTAAAACAATTGTCAAATTTAGAAGTGTTAAGCCAGCTACATACAAAGCAAATTGGCGGTGCACAATACAATCTAGCACCACTTGGTACTAATACGATTAGAGGTACTAGACCTCCAGGCACTACTGATGGTTAAGGGTTGACTAAGAGAGCTGATAAATATGCTGACTTTAAAAACAAAAAAATTAAAACAATTGTCAAATTCAGAAGTATTAGACCGACTACAAACAAAGCAAATTGGCGGAGCGCAATTTAATATGCCGCTCCCTAGTACAAATACGATTGTTGGTACAAGGCCTTCAGACAATACTAATGGTTGAACGTTTAGCCATCATTCCAATAACGAAGAGAGTAAATAGATATGCTGGTATTAAAAGCAAAAAAATTAAAGCAACTGTCGAACTCAGAAGTATTGAATTCGCTGCAAACAAAGCAAATTGGTGGAGCATACTGCAAGATGGACTTTCCTAGTACAAATACGCTTACTAGTTCGAGACCTTTATACAGTGGCGGTGGCTAAGGGTTTAATACAGCGTGTAAAACGGGAAGAGAAAATAGTCGCGTCGTCATTTAAAGCAAAATTGACTATCGCATTATAAGATATTGAATTTATTTAAAACCAGTTGAAGAAGCCCTCTCGATTTATGAATGCGGTTATTGGTTGGAGGCTTTAGCTAGACACAACTGACTGCTAGGTATAGCAAAAACCATAATAATTAAAGGTGCAGACAGAAATGATGATATTAAAAACAAAAAAATTAAAGCAACTGTCGAGCTCAGATGTATTGAATCCTCTGCAAACAAAACAAGTAGGCGGAGGAACAAATACGGTAACTGGGAACAGCGACAGGGTCAAATAGCGGTACGAGACGCTAAGGTGAATGTGTCTTGGAAATAAATCATGCTCTGAAGGAAAGGATTTGTTTAGCTTAATTCAAATAGTATTCACGTGGTACAGAGCTTTTTCAAAACACTTAACGAACTAGATTGTCAGTAACGCAGGTTGGGCTGAGTATGGATTGGCTGAAGGTGGAGGGTATTTGAATGAGGCTGTTGCTTTTTGGCATGATTGTTCAATTAGAGTAAGAGACCTCGGGGAAGATGAAATTAAGTATAAATTTAAGGCAGTATTTTTTTAGAAATGAATTTAACTTAAGTTGTTAAATTATAGGAAATATTTTTACGGAACGATATGAATAGCTTATTTACTTTGTCATTGTTACTAACAACCATTCAAACTCCTTTGGTTGGCCAATTATTTTTGCAGGAACCTGCCGTCGAATATTATTTTACTCGGGAGTCTGGGACCGTCACAGCCGTTAAGGATTTTGAGATAGGTAACCTAGTAAAAAAAGGAGATGCATTACTGAACATTGAGCCTGCTGCCAATGATGCCTCTGATAAAGTGATCATGGCTAATACCAATGGATATATCGAGTATATCAATGAGAGAGTGAATACAAAGTCACCGGTTGTTGCTGGGGATCTATTGCTTAAACTCTCTTCGAATTATGTATTGGGTAATTACTATTTAGATAAAAGTTATGAATTAAGTGGCTTGCCTAGATACCTTTGGCTATGCCTAAAGACCAAGCCGATTAAATTTAAAGTAGATAGCGTGTTGAAGGATAGACTATTAATCTCTATTGAGCTTGGTCAAATTCTTTATAGTGAGCTTGTGAAGTTACCTGAGCTTAATCAAATGCAATTATTTACCGAAAAAAATATATGTGTCTCGAAGTAAGTCTTACATCGCAGTAAATCAGAGAGGCCACTTATCATCACTGTTCGTGTTGTGATATTCAGTTGGCTTCGTGTTCCTTTTGTTATTGACCCCACTTTTTATGCATACGCCCATGTAAAAGTGTTTGGATGTTTAAGGCACATAACTCACTCAACTCACTCAACTCACATAACTCACATAACTCACTTAGTTCACTTAACTCACATAACTTACATAACTCACTCAACTCACTCAACTCACTCAACTCACTCAACTCACTCAACTCACTCAACTCACTCAACTCACTCAACTCACTCAACTCACTCAACTCACTCAACTCACTCAACTCACTCAACTCACTCAACTCACATAACTCACTCAACTCACATAACTCACTCAAACCACTCAAACCACTCAAACCACTCAAACCACTCAAACCACTCAAACCACTCAAACCACTCAAACCACTCAAACCACTCAAACCACTCAAACCACTCAAACCACTCAAACCACTCAAACCACTCAAACCACTCAAAGCTACTAGGGGCTGGTTAAGTTTACATATTAGTCGTCAGTTTGAACTTTAATTTGGCCAACCAACACCTATCTGAAAACGAATCTTAAAAGAGAATAATCGCGCGACCTCAAGTTATGACTGCACACGGGGTATTTTGATTCTTACTTTCTAATCAAGCGCGAAGCTGTTTTCATCTTGATTTCAAAAGAAAGGTGCGTCTAATGGGGCTATGTTCGCGCTGTAATGAAAGTATCGAATAACGAATTTGAGTATATCTAAGAGGGTGTGTCTTACCACATTATGATAAGTGCATTTTTGAGCTAATAGAGTTTAAATAAGCCGATTGTTAGATTTGGTATTTTATATACAGTAATGGTTAAAAAATGACACAAATACAGCGCGGGTGATTTGGGGAAAAACACATTCTATAAATATATGATAGCTTATTATCAAACAATACATAGTTAATTTTAAAGCGAATAAATAGGGTCAAGCTGTTGTTATTTATGCTTTTATGTTTTGTTTTGTGGTTTTGACTAAAGTGGCTGTCAAAGATAAATTAGGACTCATAATTACAAAGTGGCATCCGATGCCTTGAATGTGAGGGAAAAAATGAAGCCTACCGATCAAGATAGCTACAATCCGTTTAGTGATGGTGAATCCATCAGAAAATCAATAGATTTATTTGATACTGTTAAGCAACCTGAGCAACTAAAGGATGCGCTAAAAAAAATCGCTCAAAATGCCGGATACGAATGTTTGTCATTTGTCGATTATGGGCCTACACCAAATAAGGCTCAGCAAAATCAGGTTTATGGTCAGTATAGTGATGAATTGTCACATCACTTTGATTGTGAAAAAGTAATGTCGCATGCAAAATCAGGCATTAGAGTTTGCGCACTGGCTAAATTGACAGGTGTGACAAACTTGAATGCCCATTTATATGTCTTACCACTTCGTGGCATTAAAGGCATTGTGGGAGCATTGGTTTTCAGTATGCCAAGCGTTAAGTCCGCGCATGTAAGTGCGGAGCTGATCGACTGGAATTGGACGATATTGTCGCCGTATTTATTGAGCGCAGCTTTGAGATGTAGAAAGGAAAAGCTCAGTATTACAAAAAGAGAGCGAGATTGTATGTTTTGGGTTTCAGAAGGCAAAACATCGTGGGAGATAAGTCAAATTTTGGGGATCAGTGAACGAACCGTTAATTTTCATCTGACTAACTGTATTACTAAAACACAAAGTTCGAATCGACAGCAAGCAATTGCAAGGTGCATCAGGAATAACCTGATTTAATGAGAGGCCATTTGAATTTGCAAGCTTATGAAAAATATGAAGGGTGATACTAATCAGCTGAATTGTTGCCCTTGATATTTTCTAAAACTCATATTGTTCTGCGTTTTATCACGACAAGATTAATATTACTTTAAATCATATTTTATTGTATTTTTTATTTTATAAGTTTATTTAAATTTATTATTTCATCTCGTATCTCTTTTTATGACTAATTCTTAAAAAATCCTAATAAATCAGTGGTGTAGATTGTTTTTCACTTATAGCTCTCGGAGTTGATAGAGTGGTTATTGATTAACTTCGAATAAAGCAGAGAATTTACTTATAACTAAATTAGTTGTCTTGGTATTTTTATTAGATAAAATATATATAAGTGGAACTTATCACTAACGAAATGAAAGAAGTTAGCTTTTCAAGAACGGTTAAAGAAGTACGATTTGGTGCTTGGGTATTAGACCCTAAGCTACAGACAATCTATGATGGTGAAGTTAAAAGAGAACTTGAGCCACTTCTTTTCAAAATACTCTGTTATTTGATCATTAATAATCAGCAAATTATCACGAGGCATGACCTCATTGAGGATGTCTGGTGTCAAAATTATGTAGATGATAATGCGATTAACAGAGCTATGTCTGAATTACGAAAAGTATTGAAGTCAAATCAGCAAAGAGGTTTGGTGGTCAAAACGCATTATAGAAAAGGCTACAGCTTTTTTCTTTCTGCCGAGGTTATTTATTTTGATAATCAAACTGAGGTTATAAATACGCTTACCCCCTCTAAAGAAGAGCCAGATAATACGCAATCATTCTCGACATCTAATCGCATTAAATTACCTTTGATTGGCAGTGTGTGCCTGGCGGCCCTAGTATCTATATTCTTGATTTATAAGCCGGTATTACCAACAGAGCCAGACACAGAGGCAGTGTCATCTTTTGAATCAAATTACGAAGAGCATGTTTTATCTTGGGTGGATGGAGAGTACGCAAATGTGTTTTCTTCCCCAGATGCAAAAAAAGTCGCGTTTTCATTCACGCCAAATGGGTTGAGCAATAGTAATCTAGTAATAAAAGACTTAGATTCGGGTATAGAAAGAAAGCTTGCTGTAAGTGAAAAGTCAATCTCTCCTATTGGTTGGGATGAGGACTCTTCAAGATTATTCTATCGGGTAGATGGCGCTGATGAGGTCTGTGAAATATGGTCAGCCGATGCCGATCTTGAATCTGGAGGGGACAAATTGTTCGACTGCAAAGATCGGATTTATCGTGGCTCTGGAGTGGGTGAGGGGCACTTTATTTATTCGAAATATAATTACAGGCAACGTGATCAACTTTCAGTCGTTACTTATCGAACGTTAGATACAGGGAATGAATTTCAATTAACATCTCCAAACTTAAACTCATATGGAGATCGGTTTCTACTATACGAGCCATCTATTAGGCGCGTTTTTTTTGAACGGCGCCAGCATGACATCAAAGAACTATATATGACTGACTTAGATGGCAGTGACAAAACCAAAATCTTTTCGGCTAGTAGCTCATTCTGGGAGCTAAAATATGTGAAAAGTACGAACTCTCTTGTTTGGTTCGATAATAGAACAAACCTTATTTACACGTATTCGATAGACGGAAATAAGCTATCGAGTATAGCTCAGTTGCCGTTAGACACTGTGACGTATTTGGGGCATTCATTTATTTCAGAGTCAAAGATGGTAGCCACAACCTTTCCACATGAGCAAAGCATTTATACCGTGTCTTTGGATGATAAAAGTTTGACTCCTCTGATCAATGAAAAGTACATAGATATTAAGGCCGTTAGAGCTGGTGATGATGTGTATTTCTTTCGTGTGCAAGGTGAAGAAGTGGTCGTGATGTATGCTGAAAAATCTCAAGGTGGTTATCGGTATTCAGAATTAGCTGGTGGAATTAATCAAGATATCTTATATGACTACAACAATAAGTTGCTGATTTTAAAAGCTGATAGATCAATCAAAGTATTTAATGAAGCAAATGAGCTCATTGACGAAATCATTGAGCAAGGCGTCATTTCGGACGTGAATGTACTGAAAAATGGGGATATAGGGTATATCGTGGTAGGTGAAGGGGGAGTAGGAAGCCACTCTTATGTTTACTCTGTGCGTTCACGGAAAAAGTCACTATTACCAATAAAAAATAATGTTTGGTTTGATACAGGTGATGGTAATCGTTTGTTTTACCTGACGTCAGATGACAGGCTTAAGCTCATTGATATTGAAACAAGAGAAGAGTATCTAGATATAGACTTTCCAAGTCGGGTGTCAAAGCACTTGATTGTGAAATCTGAAGCGCATATTTATTATGCGAATGGCAATATCATTTACCGCCTAGTTGATGGAGAGTGGACCGTTTTCATGCAGCTAGAAGGTGGGATCAAAGTCATTAATATGTCTTATTCACCACAGCATAAGCAGCTTGTGTTAGGTACCTTGAAGCGTAAAAATAACCAACTTGTTTTGCTGGATATAAACGCTGAACCGTAAAGCACCAGTTTATAATTTATCTGTGCACAAAGGGGTTACACGCCTTTGTGCAGGCTTCTTTCTCTTGGCGTGATATCACTCTTTATGTTTGCTTTTCACACTGATATAGAGCGTGACCTCACGTTGCTTAAAAACTAACAGTCAGTACTCTCTCACAGTTGTCTGAAAATAAACCAATACAATCGAATTTATTTATTTTCTTTTCATAAGGTATATTTAAAAGCATAATAAACAGATGGTTACATTGTTTCTGGTGCCGTTGTACATAGTATTTTTTTCTTTCCAGTTAGTGCGTTCAAACGGTATGGTATGTATGTCGATGCGAGATAAATGAATAAGTGATATGCGCGTTTATTAAGTATCAATAAGAACTTCACAGAGGGAAAAAGAAATGAAACTAAACAAAAAAACACTCAAGAAATTATCTTTTGAACTAAAGAACAAAGATCTATTAAAAGCAGTTGCCGGAGGGGAGCTCCAAATACAGTCAATAACCATCATGGAAACGAAAACGACTGCTGGTGGCTCATGTGGTTATTGATCGTTAAGTGTATTGGTCATGTGTAGATATCTGAAGTCGGCAAAATATGAGAGCCATAGAGTTTAGGTAACCAATGTGGCTTCAGATACCTCTTGATTGGGTTTATATAACCTAGGGGCGATTGATTGTTGATATGTGATGTAATTGCCCCTTCGCGCTAGCTAGCGTTGTTATTTATATGATCACATGCGTTGATTAGAATTGAGCTAGAGAATCGCCTCGCTCAATGTGCAGGGATGTATAACATGGCTAGGTGCATCCCCTTTTCAATCCGAATACCCTTAGACATATGGTTTACCTAGGCTTGATATAAATACGCGACATGCCTTGCTATGGAAATTAGCAATGACACCTTTCATTATCTTCAAAGCATCACCATATGTGGCTCAATCTGGGTTTCTGATACCGACAGTCCGTCAGATACACTCAATTTCATCAATTGCCATGTTATAAAAAGCTGGTCGTCTACAGAGCACTGAGTCGAGGATAAAATAAGAAGTTGCCCAAAGCATGGCGGTGCTTTGGGCTTACATGTGCGAGAATTGCAGATGTAATAAGGACCTTTAAGATACCTCAATAATTTACATTCAACAAGTCTACCTGTGCTTGAATGTCACTTTTACCTTAAATGCCTCGAGTTATTTCAATACAGTTTTAAATTCAATAAGAGACCTGTTCAGGAAGCAACCAGAGTAGTGTATTACTGTATGAATGGGGAGAATCTATTGACGTACATCGAGTGACATCTGAACCTCTGGCTGTATTTGCTTATTTATCTTTTCCACATAGCTAATGTGCGCTCTATTTTGATCAGCAAGGTGCTTAAGGTGCTTTTCAGGGCCGGTCAAGAATCGTTTTTATTGCATTTTACCCAGTAATAATTGTGTTTTTTGAAGCGGACAACAGGCTATTTATCAACCTTTTTACTCGTATTGATTATATCGGTATGAAGAATATACGTTATTTTTACGTACCCACCTCAACACCCCTTTATTTTAAGTAATAGAAAGCAATTTAGAGCCTATATAAACCTTATTTCGTCATCTTTTTTTGTTTTATATTGTTGATTTTTATACTTATTGTGTTCTTTGGTCAAGTTTGATCTCGTTTTTTCTTCGTCGCACTATGAGTTGGAAAGGAAATACATTTAAAAACAACGACGAGTTATACAAAAGAGGTTTATATGACTATCAATGATTATTTCACTAATTATTATTCACTGATCAGTAGTGGTGATTTAAATGATATCGAAGAGATTTATTCATCTCAGTCCCAGTTTAAAGGGGCGGTAAAACAGCAGTTTGAGATGATGCGACAAAAGTGCCAAATTAACATCCAATTAGATAATGCGAACGTACTGGCCAAAACTGATGAGCTGCTTATTGTACAAGATAAAATTACATTAAATGCCGATATGGATGGCCAGCAAATTGTGAAGGAAAATAGGAACCTACATACGCTTGTAAAAGAAGCGGATGAGTGGAAAATCCACTGTAGCGTCGTCCTACCTAAAGAGCAGGCTGCGTAAATATGGCTGGCCTATTTCGAACAGAAGCGATTGCACATCAAGGACAAAAGTTGGATGGTGATGTGACAATTGCTACCCATTTTTCATTCAATTGGATTTTGGTGTTGATCATGAGCATTGTCGTAATTGGCCTTATTTACCTTTTTGTTGGTGAGTACCATCGAAAAGAGGTTGTTACAGGCTATTTACGACCAACAGCAGGTGTCAGCAAGGTATATCCAGTGAGTGGAGGGATCGTAGATCAGGTATTTGTTGATGAAGGAGAAATCATAAAAAAAGGCGACTTACTCGTTCGTATTAGAATGGATCGATTGCTTGCATCTGGTGTGGACGTCAACGATACGATTTTAAATGAGTTAAACGCACAAAAGCGACTCCTTGAAGAAAATCTTGCAAACCAAAAAATGTTGGCTGAAGTCAATATCGAAAAACTAGACGCTCAGATCACCAGTACGGCAGGCCAAGTTCGACAAGCTAAAAATCAACAAGTATTGCTTGAAGAACGTATCGCCTTAAATCAAAGTCGCTTATCGAGCACTGAAGCACTTGTAAATAAGGGGGTCGCAACTAAAGTTGATTTGCAGCAGGTAACGGAATCATTATTAGCCGTTCAGCAGCAGGCTGAAGATATCCACAGTCGTTTATTAAGCCAGCAAGACCAACTTAGTCAGCTTAAATTCCAGCGTCAGCAAATGCCTATTTCATTACGTGAAACTCAAGTGAAGTTAAGGTCGCAACTGGCTGGGATTAATCAAAAAATCTCTCAAGCATCTTCTCAGCGTAGTTATGATGTTCGGAGTCTGCGCGATGGCAAGGTGAGTGGTTTACTGATTAAAGAAGGGATGATGGCACAAGTAAATATGCCATTGATGAGTATATTGCCAGAAAACGCCACATTGGAAGCTGTGTTATTTGTCCCCACACGTGCTTATGGTTTTATTGAACCAAAACAACAAACTCGAATTCGTTATCAAGCATTCCCTTATCAAAGGTTTGGCTTATATTCGGGACAAATTGAAAGCGTATCAAAAACGATAGTATTACCGAATGAAACGATTTTACCCATCTCGATAAAAGAGCCTATTTATCAGGTCATTGTAAATTTAGAGTCGCAAAATGCCAACGCTTATGGTGCCGAGGTACCGCTTCAAGCTGGCATGTTGCTAGAAGCAGACATCATGGTGGATAGTCGCTCTTTGTTTGAGTGGTTATTTGAACCAATTTATAGCATCAAAGGAGCAATGTAATGGAAAACCCGATGCATTTGCTGAGATTTAGTGGCAAAAAAAGGCTGCCCGTTATTTTGCAAACAGAAGCTGCAGAGTGTGGGTTAGCGAGTTTGGCGATGGTGGCTGCATATCATGGCTATAAAACAGACCTAACCACACTTCGTCAAAGTCACGATATCTCTTTAAAAGGCGCGAAGCTGGAAGAGCTCATGCAAATTGCAGACAAGCTCAATTTGAGTACTCGGGCTTTGCGACTTGAGCTTGAACATCTACCTAAACTGAAGACTCCTTGCATATTGCATTGGGATATGAACCATTTTGTTGTGTTGAAAGCGGTCAATAGAGACAGTGTGGTTATTCATGATCCTGCGCTTGGAGAACGTAAATACACCAAAGGTGAGCTATCTAAACACTTTACTGGTGTGGCTTTGGAGCTGTCGCCAACAGAAGAGTTTAAATCGGAAGATACCCGAGTTAATTTAAAGCTATCTGATTTTTGGCGTAAAGTAACAGGCCTCAAGTCCACTTTGGGTAAAGTATTCTTACTCTCTTTATTGCTGCAAGCGTTTGCTATCACTAGTCCATATTATATGCAGCTGGTTGTCGATGAAGTCATCTTGAGTTACGACCATAATCTACTCACTATCCTGGCGGTCGGCTTTGGCTTACTTATGCTCATTGAAATGGTAACCGGTGCTGTAAGAAGTATATTGTTGCTGCATTTTGGTAACCTCATGAGTGTGCAGCTTGGTGCCAATTTATTTCATCATTTAATTAGACTGCCATTGCAGTATTTTGAAAAACGGCATATTGGGGACGTTGTATCTCGATTTGGTTCACTTCAGCAGGTCAAGGAGTTGCTAACCAAAGGCGTTATCGAGGCGCTGATTGACGGCATTATGGCCATTGCTACTTTGGTTATGATTTTTATTTATAGCCCGCAGCTTAGTTTTATCGTTATTACGGCAGCAGCGATATACGCCATAGTTCGTATAGCGATGTACAAGCCTTTGCGCAGAATGTCGGAAGAGGTCATTGTCACGCAAGCAAAAGAGCAATCCAATTTCATGGAAACTGTTCGCGGTATTCAGACCATTAAATTGTTTGGGCGGGAAGTACAAAGGCAAAGTACTTGGCACAACAAATACGCGGATAACCTCAATGCAGGGATCAAAGTAGGTCACCTTAATATCGGCTACGAAGCCATTAATAGAGTCATTTTTGGTTTAGAAAATGTGTTGGTAATTTACTTTGCAGCACTGTTGGTGATGGAAGGTAACCTGTCAGTCGGAATGCTTTTCGCGTTTATGGCATATAAGCGCCAGTTCGTAGAAAAGATGGCCAGCCTAATAGAAAAGGTGATTGAATTTAAAATGCTGAGCTTACATTTCAATCGACTTGCTGACATCTCCTTGACGAATAAAGAAAGTGATATTCAAAGTAAAACGACGGCAAAAGAGCTAAGCGGGCGGATCGAAGTGAAAGACTTAAAGTTTCGCTATAGCAAAAAAGAAGCACCCGTATTTAGTGCGCTCGATCTCTCTATTCAAGCTGGTGAGTCAGTCGCAATTGTAGGTGCATCTGGCAGCGGAAAAACCACGTTAGCCAAGGTGATGTTAGGCTTATTTGAACCTGAAGCTGGCAAAGTAGAAGTGGATGGAGTGGATATTCGCCAACTTGGATTGTCTCAATATCGCAGCCAAATTGCTGCAGTGATGCAAGATGATCAACTGCTCTCGGGCTCGATTGCTGACAATATTTCCTTCTTTGATCCAGATCTTGATATGAAAAAGGTTGAATGGGCCGCACAGGTTGCTGCAATTGATACGGACATTGTCTCTATGAATATGGGATACAACACATTGGTGGGGGATATGGGCGCTGCGCTTTCTGGTGGTCAAATTCAGAGATTACTCCTTGCGCGAGCCTTATACCGTAAACCTAAAATTTTATTTATGGACGAAGCGACCAGTAACTTAGATACAAGGTTAGAAGCCTCAGTAAACAATGCAGTCAAAGATCTTGATATTACAAGAATAATTATTGCTCATCGACCTGAGACTATTGCAAGTGCTGATCGGGTACTTGCGCTGAGGTATGGAAAAGTGGTGGAAGAGGAAGTTCCAAATATCGAAGATCGGTTATCGAAGAAGCCGGCGTTTGATAAGACCATTAAGGATAGTGAGTATTCAGACACCAGCGCGAGTGGTGACTTTGTATTAACTTAAAACTACACCATGAATTTGTGCTTAGCGCTTTGCCTAAGGCGCTAAGCACATAATAGGGTAAAGGAAATTACATACGATATTAACGTGGGATATTAACGTGTGATATTAACGTGGGATATTAATGTGGGTTATTAACGTGGGATATTAATTTGGGTTATTAATGTGGGATATTAATTTGGGTTATTAATGTGGGTTATTAATGTGGGTTGTTAATGTGATAAATAAAAATTCGGCGTTAGTGGTTGATGTTATTTTTTACTTTATTTTGTTTTTTATTTTATTTTTTTTGTTTTTTTGTGTTGATAATGTTTTTTTGTTTGGTAGATTGGGTTTCAAGGTTTTATTTGTTATTTTAATTATTATTATTAAGTGTTGTTTATTTGGTTTGAGGTTTTGCTTCCTCTTGGCGGAGAGAGAATACTTCAAGGTTTAAATTGTTATATTCTTCGGTGGTGAAGTTTAAATAAAATTGTAATAAGGGTGCGAGAAGGTAATCTTCAAATTTATCTTCGTATACAGCTTAACGGGCTTTTATAGTGTGACTTACTCTTGGCGGAGAGAGTGCATTATTACTGTATTTTAAAGTAAGTTCATACTCTTTTTTTTGTGGTTGGGTCAGGGCAAGATCATGAACTTTACCTTGACATAAATTTATGATCTTATACTGCTTTTCAGATTAAGCAGCTCAATTATGTCAGCCAATACGTTGTTCTAATACTTTTCTTCCATTGATGATCCACGCCAGCAAGGCAAAGTGCAACATCCACTTTTCGATATTCTGTTTCTAACAATCAGTGCCGTAATCGCAGGTTGCCAAGGTTGGGAAGAAATTGAAGATTTTGCCCATGACAAGCTATCTTGGTTACGTAAATTTATCGCACTATCGAACGGTGTGCCTCGCCACGACACGATTGCACGGGTTATAAGCCGTATCGATATGACTCAGTTTCAAGCCAGTTTCTCTCAATGGATGCAAAGCTGTAGTGAGCTAACAGACGGCAGTGTGGTTGCCATTGATCGAAAAAGGCTAAAAGGTTCTTTTAAACAACCAGATAGAAAAGATGCTATCCACATTGTCAGTGCGTTTGCCTGTGAAAATGGCGTGACGTTAGGTCAATGTAAGACCGACTCGAAATCAAATGAAATCACCGCCATCCCAGAGTTGCTCCAGTTATTAGAGCTAAAAGGTTGCTTAATGACGATTGATGCAATGGGTTGCCAAAAGGAGATTGCTCAGCAAATCATAGACAAAGAAGCGGATTATTTGCTTGCACTCAAAGCTAATCAGGGCAGCTTATTTGAACAAGTGAAGCAGCGCTTACAACCAGAAATATCACGCCAGATAGCCTCAAACAGCTTATTAAATGAGGTAGATTACCAACGAGGTCGTGAAGAATTCAGAGCGGCTGTAGTATGCCATGATATGGCTCAAATTCCCGCAAGTGCTAGCTGGCCCAATTTACAAAGTGTAGGCGTGATAGTGTCTTACCGTAAATCGGATAACCAACAGCAAGGTGAATTAACATATCGATATTACATCAGCTCAGCGAACTTGAGTGCGCAAAGACTAGCTGAAGCCACACGAGCACACTGGCGTATCGAGAACAGTCTTCATTGGTGTTTAGATGTTGCAATGAATGAAGATGACTGCCGTATACGCCGCGACGGTGCAGCAGAAGTGTTTGCTGGGGTAAGACACATTGCGTTGAATTTACTGAAGAAAGAAACATCCTTTAACAAAGGCGTGCGCGCAAAACAGCTAAAAGCAGCAAGAAACGAGAACTACCTAGAAAAGGTATTGAATTGCAAGTGATTTTTCATGCTCTTGCCCTGGTAAAACACATTATTATTTGGTTTGGCCTTGTTGATCAAATAGGCCTTTACTGACGGCCTTGTCATTTTACCTATATTCAGGCATACCTAGCCTGTTCATCGTGTTGATCACCTTGGCTTTAATCATTACTTCTGTGTGTTGGCTGTTGAAGGTGCGGCTTGTTAATTTGTCACCCGTAAGCTGTTTAAAACGATAAACGCCCGTTTCAGCCAGCGAACGCTCATGATAACCAGACTTTTCCTTCCAGTGTTTTAAACCAAATTGATGCATTAATATTATGGCGCTGTTTCTCGGATGACCTTTCTCCCAATATTGGGCATTTTCCCTTGGCGGGATCCGTGCCACGGCACCTTTAGCCGCAATTTCATCATAGCAATCACGCGTATCATAAGCTCCATCGCCTGTAACTCGGTCAACATTTCGCCGTAAAGACCGCAGTAAATCACCTAACACTTCACCATCCGATACATTCACCATTGATAGCTCTGCACTGACAATGTCATGACTGGCTGCATCTATCGCTAAATGCGACTTACGCCAAGTTCGACGCTTGCTGGCTCGGTGTTTTCGAGTATGCCATTCGCCATGACCATAAACTTTAAGCCAGTGCTATCGACAACAATATCAATAACCCCCTGCGTGGTTAGCTTGGTTCGGTATTGAACATCTAATGTCTTTCCTCGCTTGCACAAACAGCTGTAACCTGGGGAATGAATAGGTGCATCCATTAAATTGAGGAGTGAGTTAACGAACCCCTCAAGTGCTCGAAGTGGCAAATTAAAAACAGACCGAAGTGTCAGGCAGGTTTCAATTGCAAAGTCAGTCAGTATATTTATTTGAACGACCACGCCCACCATGTTTTTCTGCGGTTTGCCATTGTTGAATAGCGTCGTCGCTGAGCCAAATAGCAATATTGCCACGCTGTATCAACGCTCGGTTATAGGCAGACCAGTTTTTAATTTTTTTTGTCATGTTGGCTTAAGTTGCGTTATGTTTTTTGATCTGATCACGCAAAAGGTTAGAAGTTCAATTATTTAGGAAACAAGGCCATTTGGTTTATAAAGTTAGTGTTTTTACCGGTTTTATAGAAATAAAAGCTATTTTTTAGTTTTATTGATTTCCATAATATTATGAACATGTTATTTTGCTATAACTCTTATTAAGTTGTTGATTTAAATGCTTTTATTTTTTTATTTTAATTTGATTTTTAGTCATGTTCTTGGTTTTATAGATTGCAGAGGCGAGATGAACTCCCTCGATAACTAGTCATCTTCTTTGGCGGAAGTAATGACAATTAATATTTAATTTTAAATGTGAGAAATAATGATGAAAGAATTAAGCTATAATCAAGTTCAAGAAGTGGATGGCGGTGTTGTTTGGTTTGTTGCTGCTGTTGCAAGTTTTGATGTGATTCTTATTGGTGCAATGGTTAATCAATATAGCGATCATGCGTATCGTTAATTTTTATTATATTAGAAAGTGCCCTTTATAGGGCATTTTTGTTTTTATTTTATGGTGATTTTATGAAGGTTTTATATCGCATATTATTCTTGTTGTTATCATTTGGTGTGATTACATATGTAGGTATAGATTATAAGTTAAATAATAGTATTTTTCAGACTATATCTATAATTTGTATTATTGTTTTAAGTGCTTCAATAGGCTTTTATGTTGGTCGATATGAAAGAGGGGTCCTGATTTCAGACAATAAATGCGACACTCATAGAAAAGTGTAGAAGAGGAAGTTTGTAAAGAAAAGAGGTACGTTCTTCTTGCCAAAGAAACAAGCAATACTACTATGAGTTATCAGCAGCTGACCGAAGAAAGAAGATACCAGATTTCTACTCTTTTGGAGTTGGGAATTTCAATCTCTGAAATTGCCTAAAAAGTAAAATGCCATCGTGCAACGGTGTATCGTGAGTTAAAAAATCAAACCCATGGGGTTATTTTCCTCAGAATGCTCACATTCATTCTGTTAGTAGGCTAAAAGCAGCTCGCAAATATTGTCTTCCGGCTGAGCACATTGAATTTGTACGTTTGCTGCTTAGTTTCGACTGAAGTCCTGAACAAACTTCCTGTGTGCTTATAAGAGTAGGTGCAATAGCTATGAGTGGATTTATCGTTATACTGCTCTAGATAAACGACAAGGTGATACGCTTTATCGTCAAGTGAGATAAGGGCATTTGCGGTATCGAAAAGGTCTGAAAGATAAATCGCCAACGATAAAAGTGCGGCATCTATTGATAAACGCCCATTAATTGTGGATAGCTGAGAACGATTTGGTGATTGGCAAATCGACACTGTATTAGGTAAGCATGGTAAAGGCGCTATCGTGACTATTTTAGAGCGCAGAAGTTGGTTCTATTTAGCTAAGAAAGTGTCGTCAAAAGAAGTTGGTGCAGTAACCAAGGCGGCAATAGAAATGCTTATGCCATTTAAAGACTGTGAACACACAATCTCGGCAGGCAACAGTAGAGAATTCGCGGGCCGTGGGCAGATTGGTGCAGTATTTATGGTGGCATATATTTTGCCCACCTATATAGCTCTTGGGAACGAGGTACAAAAGAAAACACGAATGCTCTTCTGAAGCAATATTTGAAAAAAGGGTCAGATTTAAGACAGGTAACAGGTGAGTGTATTCAGTTTGCTCAATCAAGGCTAAATACTTGCCCAAGAAAATGTTTAAGGTTCAAGCAGCCGGTAGTTATTTTTAAAAATTAGCCATGGCCGCTTGATGTTACAGTATGCGCACTTCGAAGTTGAATTCGGGAATTAACCTTTTAAATCCGTCTAAATATTATACCAATCATAACATTTTTAGTGTCTTAAGGCTCTCAGTTATAAGACTGGGCAAGATCATGAACTTTACCTTGACATAAATTTATGATCTTATACTGCTTTTCAGATTAAGCAGCTCAATTATGTCAGCCAATACGTTGTTCTAATACTTTTCTTCCATTGATGATCCACGCCAGCAAGGCAAAGTGCAACATCCACTTTTCGATATTCTGTTTCTAACAATCAGTGCCGTAATCGCAGGTTGCCAAGGTTGGGAAGAAATTGAAGATTTTGCCCATGACAAGCTATCTTGGTTACGTAAATTTATCGCACTATCGAACGGTGTGCCTCGCCACGACACGATTGCACGGGTTATAAGCCGTATCGATATGACTCAGTTTCAAGCCAGTTTCTCTCAATGGATGCAAAGCTGTAGTGAGCTAACAGACGGCAGTGTGGTTGCCATTGATCGAAAAAGGCTAAAAGGTTCTTTTAAACAACCAGATAGAAAAGATGCTATCCACATTGTCAGTGCGTTTGCCTGTGAAAATGGCGTGACGTTAGGTCAATGTAAGACCGACTCGAAATCAAATGAAATCACCGCCATCCCAGAGTTGCTCCAGTTATTAGAGCTAAAAGGTTGCTTAATGACGATTGATGCAATGGGTTGCCAAAAGGAGATTGCTCAGCAAATCATAGACAAAGAAGCGGATTATTTGCTTGCACTCAAAGCTAATCAGGGCAGCTTATTTGAACAAGTGAAGCAGCGCTTACAACCAGAAATATCACGCCAGATAGCCTCAAACAGCTTATTAAATGAGGTAGATTACCAACGAGGTCGTGAAGAATTCAGAGCGGCTGTAGTATGCCATGATATGGCTCAAATTCCCGCAAGTGCTAGCTGGCCCAATTTACAAAGTGTAGGCGTGATAGTGTCTTACCGTAAATCGGATAACCAACAGCAAGGTGAATTAACATATCGATATTACATCAGCTCAGCGAACTTGAGTGCGCAAAGACTAGCTGAAGCCACACGAGCACACTGGCGTATCGAGAACAGTCTTCATTGGTGTTTAGATGTTGCAATGAATGAAGATGACTGCCGTATACGCCGCGACGGTGCAGCAGAAGTGTTTGCTGGGGTAAGACACATTGCGTTGAATTTACTGAAGAAAGAAACATCCTTTAACAAAGGCGTGCGCGCAAAACAGCTAAAAGCAGCAAGAAACGAGAACTACCTAGAAAAGGTATTGAATTGCAAGTGATTTTTCATGCTCTTGCCCTGGCTTAAAGTCTGTCTTTTTTTATTTTATATCTTCTCTGTTTTTTTCATATCAAAGCCATAAAAGAGAGTTACCTACGCCTCATTTTTATATCTATGCTGTTGTTTTGTATGCTTATTGTTGTTTTTTATTTGAGTTTGATTTTTAGCAGGTTAAACATCATGATGGGCTCATGTTAATTGCTTGGTTTATACAGGTTGTTAACTAAATAGATATATTTAACTTGTTTAAATTGTTTTTCTCATTGTGGTTTAAATTGGGTTGTTTGTTGCCAATTAATGATTGGTAAGAGTGGCGGAGTTATATAATTAATTAAACGTTATGTATATCCGTGTTTTGTGAAGAGCCGATAGAACATGGATGTTCTATTTTCAAATTTTATAACAATAAGAGTTTGCTATGAAACTAATGCTTAAGAAAAAAAGCATCAAAACACTCTCTAGTTCGACGGTGAGAGTGATGAATGATGTGAAGACCGTGGCCGTTGCTGGAGGGGGACAAACGAGTGAAAACATAGCGCCGATTTTTACATCTCCGCATAAGCATTGCCAGATAGACAGTCTAGAGTGCATCAAGCCAAGTGTGATGGCACAGCACTGTATCGTACCAACCTTAAAGTAAGCGCTGGCGGCTCCATGTTTTGGTGTGGCGTGGTATGTGAATGAGTAAGTGAACACGCTGAGAAGTGCTCACTCAAATACACAAAGTAATGAACGTTAAGTTCAATAAACAAAGCGAGAATAATATGAAATTAAATCTAAAGAAAAAAAATGTAAAGATGTTATCTAAAAATGCCAACGCCATTGGGCATGCGCAGACCGCAGCGATTGCGGGAGGGGCCTTTGCTTTGCCTGGTAAGGGTCACGCGAATACGGTGCCGGAAATATATTGCGTCGCGCCAAGTAGTGATGTGTGTAACCAGTATTTTTCACTGCCATGTCACCATGAAAGTGATGTCACACATTGCCGACCTTCAGCCTTAGCCTGTATCTAGTCTAGTAGTTAGCGCTTGTGGGCTGTTTGTAGAAAACAAATTTTGAATAGGTGTAATAAGGATCTAATTTTGTTTTTTATGGACCTGCTTTTGAGAGCATATTAGCGCAATCTAAGCCGTGTTGAATGTAATTTGTTACCAAGTATGGGGTTGAATACATTCTTATCTGTTAGGTTGGAAAAAATAGATATCGGTATTACACATGCTCAGAGGTGTATGCGTTGGCGGACAATACACCTCTGAATCGCGTTTAAAGCGTGTCACTATTTGCGTTGATGAATTAAATCAATAACCACGGATTTACGTGGCTGAAAGGGTATTTAAATTCCATTTTATTTTGAGTCAGTAAAGAAACACGGATGTTCTTTTTTATTACTAAAGAAGCGCTGCGCGCCTTTAGATATCAATAGGTAACGCCACTGAGTGTGAAATAGGCTCTGCTTCCTTGCAAAGCCTGTTAGGACACGCGGGTCTTTTGCCTACCAAAGCGCTGGCAGCAAATTAATAAGTGCGCAATGACTTGCCAAGCGACCGTATAAATTATGCTTTTAGTACGCTTATGAAGGCATGCTATATTTTTTAACAAAAACAGCAGATTGAATCTGTTTTGTTGAGGTGGCGTCATCATAGCTGGTTTATATTTCGAAAAAAGCCGTTAGATGTTACAGGTTTACAATGATAAAAATACAAAACTGTGGCAGAGAATATTGTATCGAAAGGTAACTACCTAATCGTATATTTGTGTCTCATTCGAGCGCAAACCACTGAGTGTCTTTACATCGTATTTAGTATGATTTGTGAGAGCTCAGATGACTTTATGACTATCAATTTGGATAAATCGAGTTAAAATATCGTCAATTATTTCTGCGCAATATTGCGAACTGCGATTGAGTTTGGTTGGGCACACGGAGTGACAACCTTAAAGTAAGTGATAGGGCGAAGAAATCGTAAGTTTAAAAAAGGATCCATCACTGATGTCATTAAATACAGTCATTCTTGCTGCGGGTAAAGGTACTCGTATGCGTTCTAAATTACCCAAAGTATTACACCCTATCGCTGGAAAACCTATGGTACAGCACGTGATAGATAACTCAAAAGCGTTAGGAGCTAAGTCGACCAATTTAGTCTATGGCCACGGTGGCGAGCAATTAAAAGCATGTTTGTCTCATAATGAGGTGAACTGGGTTTTGCAAGAAGAGCAGTTGGGCACTGGTCATGCAGTTGCCGTTGCAAAGCAACATATAGGTGATGATGATACTGTTTTGATTTTGTATGGCGACGTGCCTTTGACCAAACAATCCACATTGGAAAAATTGTTGGCTGTGACGCCAGCCAAAGGTCTCGCTGTACTGACGGTAACGCTTGATAATCCGACTGGTTACGGTCGTATGGTCCGAGAAAATGGAAAATTAGTTGGTATTGTAGAGCAAAAAGATGCATCAGCTGAGCAACTAAAAATTCAAGAGATCAATACAGGTATCATGGCTGCCAATGGTGAGCTTTTGAAAAAGTGGTTGGGTCAGCTTTCTAATAATAATGCACAAGGTGAATATTACTTAACGGATATTGTCGCCATGGCCCACCAAGAAGGGGTAGACATTACTTCTGCTCAGCCTGAAGATGAAATGGAAGTAGAAGGTGCCAATAATCGCGTCCAGCTGGCTGCATTAGAGCGTGCTTATCAGGAGCGCCAAGCTATTGATTTAATGCTTAACGGAGCAAGCCTCGCAGATCCTGCAAGAATTGACGTACGTGGTGCAGTGACAACAGGGCAAGATGTTGAAATTGATGTAAATGTTATTTTTGAAGGTAAAGTAATCATTGGCAATGATGTCCGTATTGGCCCTAATTGTGTTTTAAAAGATTGTACCATTGGTGATGGTGTGGTCATTAAATCAAATACCGTTATTGAAGAAGCTGAAGTAAAAGCACATTGTACATTGGGTCCTTTTGCACGACTTCGTCCAGGAGCCGTAATGGAGGAAAATGCGCATGTTGGTAACTTTGTTGAGATGAAAAAGTCACGACTTGGCTCGGGCTCAAAAGCAAACCACTTTACTTATCTTGGGGATACACAGGTAGGTGAAAAGGTGAATATTGGTGCTGGTACAATTACGTGTAACTACGATGGGGTTAATAAATCGCAAACTATTATTGGAGATGGTGCATTTATCGGATCTAACTCTTCGTTAGTAGCGCCTGTGCAAATTGGCGCTCAAGCAACGATAGCCGCAGGGTCGGTCATCACCAGCACAGTTCAAGATGAGCAACTGGCTGTAGCGAGAGGCAAGCAGCGTAATATTGCAGGTTGGCAGCGACCAGTGAAAAAGTCTTAATCATTAATCTAAAAAAGGGAAATTTATTTCCCTTTTTTGTACCTGATTCCTTTCTCGATGCTAAAGTGATACATTAACTTTGAGGTTAATTAAAATTTAACAATAAAAACAATTCATTCGGGTGTACAAGTTATTATGGAAAATCTCTTTCGCAAAGAAGTACTTGAGAATAAGCGACACCGATTAGAAGGAGCTGTAAGTTTAGTTCAGCCGCCAGTGTTTAAAACACTTACCTTTCTGATCTTATTTGTAGTGATCATCAGCCTCATTTACCTTACTTTAGGCAGTTATGCGCGAAAAGAACGTGTTACAGGTGTCTTAGAGCCCAATACCGGGGTTTTAAGTATGGTTGCTTCACAAGAAGGTGTCATTGCAGAAGTTTTAGTTGAAGAAGGGCAGCTTGTTGAAGCAAACCAGCCGATTTTACGTATTGCGTCAGCTAAACACAGCACACAAGCTCTTGAATTAAATCAGGCATTACTCAATCAATATTCATTTCAATTACAAAACCTTGAGCGTTTAATTGCACAGCAAGAGCAGCAAAATCAACTAGATCTAACTGAGTTACAACAACAAAAAGCAGCTGTACAAAAACGATTAATTGAATTGAATAATCAATCGGAAACGTTCACAAAGCGATTAACGCTGAATGAGCAAATGGTCACTCAGATCAGCACTTTGAAAGGCACTGGATATATTTCAGAATTAGAGCTGCAACGGCAAAAAGACACATTACTGTCTCTGCAACAGCAGTCTTCATCCATGCGCTCTGAAAAACTCAGTTTGCAATCGCAAATTGCCCAATATGATACTCAGCTAGAAAAACTGCCTTTACAGCACGCTGAACGAATCAATCAGCTGAATTCGCAACGCGCCGATATGGAAATTCAATTGTCTTCGGTAGAGCAGCAGCGGCTAGGTGAACTAAGAGCGCCAAAGGCCGGTGTGGTGACAGGGTTACTGGCCAAAGTCGGTAAAAATGTGGTGACTGGAGAGCGATTATTAAGTGTGATCCCAGAAAACAGTCAAATGCAGGCTGTTATATACGTTCCAACATCGGCATTTGGTTTTATTGAATCTGGGCAAGAAACCAAATTGCGCTATCACGCTTTTCCATATGAAAAGTTTGGTATTTATGGTGGTGAAATAAAGCAGATCAGCAGTTCTTTGATCCTACCAGAAGAGACCATTATTCCCGGCATGATCACTGAGCCAGCTTATCGCGTCATTGTGTCTTTGTCTAAACAGCACATTCAGGCGTATGGTAAATCGACGCCGCTGCGTGCCGGCATGATGTTAGATGCAGATATCATTATCGAGGAGCGATCATTACTGCGTTGGTTGTTTGATCCAGTATTTAGTATTAAAGGACAGCTATAGCTGCAATAACGATAATAAAAAAGGCTTTATATGCACCAGGAAGATAACTCACCGGTACAAAAATTACAGTTTTGGTCAAGGAATTCACTACCGGTTATTTTGCAATCAGAGGCCGCTGAATGTGGCTTGGCCAGTTTGGCGATGGTCGCTGCATACCACGGCTACCATAGTGATCTGACAACACTTAGACAAAAATTCAGCATATCTATTGAAGGCGCGACACTGCTTGATATTATGCACTTCGCTGAGCAGTTAGAGCTAAGCTCTAGACCGCTTAGAATTGAATTAGAAGATCTCGATGCGCTGCAGACACCGTGTATCCTGCATTGGGATATGAATCACTTTGTGGTACTCAAAAAAGCCAATGAAAAGCGTATTGTGATCCATGACCCTGCATACGGCGAAAAGACATTTACACTAGAGGAAGCATCTAAGCATTTTACTGGTGTAGCCCTTGAACTCATACCAACAAAAAGCTTTGAAAAGAAAGAGAAAAAGCCCACTTTAAGGTTCGCTGATTTTTGGAGTCGGATCACGGGTCTGAAACGCTCTTTACTATTGATATTTATTTTATCGATAATTTTACAGGTGTTCACTCTCGCGGCGCCTTATTATATTCAGTTGGTCATAGATGATGTGGTGTTGACAGGCGATACCAATCTATTAACGGTGCTAGCTACGGGGTTTTTCCTCGTCTTAGTATTTGAAATTGCGACTAATGCACTGCGTGGGTTCACGTTATTACACTTTGGCAACCAAATGAATATTCAGTTGGGGGCAAACTTATTTCATCATTTAGTTCGTCTGCCAATTTCTTATTTTGAAAAGCGTCATATGGGAGATGTTGTATCCCGATTTGGCTCATTGCAACAGGTCAAACAGATTTTAACCACTGGGGTTATCGAGGCCATTATCGATGGGTTGATGGCTATTATTACTTTGGCGATGATCTTCTTTTACAGCCCGACTCTATCTGTGGTCGTGCTTACAGCGGTTATCGCATATGCTTTGGTTCGTATCGCGATGTACAAACCGTTTAGAAACATCAGTGAGCAAGAGATCATGGCGCGTGCAGAAGAAAATTCCAATTTTATGGAGACTGTACGCGGTATTCAGACGATTAAATTGTTTGGCTCAGAAGTTAAACGTGAAGGGCAGTGGCAAAATAGATATGCCAATGCCATAAACCAGAGCATTCGTCTTGGTAATTTCCAAATAGGCTATGATGCGATCAACCGTGCTTTGTTTGGTATTGAGAATATACTCGTTGTTTATTTAGCAGCGCATTTAGTGTTGGAGGGCGGGTTTAGTACCGGAATGCTTTTTGCCTTTATGTCATACAAGCGTCAGTTTATGGATAAGACCGCTAACTTAATTGAAAAGTTAATTGAGTTCAAAATGGTTGGTTTGCATTTCGACCGTATCGCAGATATCGCACTAACCGAAAAAGAAACATTGCAACCTGAGCAACTAAAAAATCATTCCGTTGAGGGTAAAGTTGAACTGAAAAATATCTGTTTCTCCTACTCTGATGCGACTCCTGATGTCTTGCATAATTTGAATTTGGCCATTGCGCCGGGTGAATCAGTTGCGATCACAGGACCATCCGGTTGTGGTAAATCAACATTACTTAAAATCATGTTGGGGTTAAACCAAGCCAAAAGTGGTGAGGTGTTGATTGATGATGTGCCGATTGAGCAGATCGGTGCTCGCCAATATCGTCAACAAATTGCTGCGGTGATGCAAGATGACGAACTACTATCGGGATCGGTTGCAGACAACATCGCCTTTTTTGATACTCCAATAGATATGGAACGAGTTGTATATTGTGCACAACTCGCTGCCATTCACGACGATATTAGCCAAATGCCAATGGGCTATGACAGTTTGATTGGTGATATGGGGTCATCGTTATCTGGCGGCCAAAAACAGCGTATTATTCTTGCTCGAGCGCTTTATAAACAGCCTAAAATCCTGTTTATGGATGAAGCAACGAGTCACCTTGATACTTCTTTAGAGTCTGATATTAACGAAGCGGTTAGTCGTTTAGATATGACGCGAGTGATCATTGCACATCGCAAGGAAACGATTGCTTCAGCTGACAGAGAAATTCGCTTACAAAAGGTACACGCCGAAGAGTTTGCTCAAGAGAGTGAGTAGCAGAAGAAATATGCAATCACCGCTGCACGCTATTTGTGAGTTGGTGATTGCGATGAAATTTTGGAAACACATACAGATACAATATAAGCGGTAATTTGGTTGTTAGTGGGGACTCGTCCTATTGAGCTAACACATGAATTGAGTTAGCTTTTATTGCTACAACAAAAAAAATAAAGCTTTATTTATTAAGGAAGACAATGTCAGAGCAACTATTGATCACAGATAATCAACGCCAAGAGATTAGTGGCATCATCTCCGTGCTTGCACAAGAAGTAAGCAGCCATTTGCAAACAAATAATGAAATAAAAAATGGGTTACTGAGCGGGCTTGCAGGACAGCTCTTATTTTTATTTAAAGCCCATCATATGGATGCCAATACAATTGATGAAGCGCTTTTTTCAGAGAAGCTGGAAGTGCTGCAAGAACAGTTGGTAGAACAAAGTTTTGAATTAAGTTCAGGCTTAGCTGGCCAAGCTTGGGTTCTGGAGTTTTTCAATCAAGCAGACAAAGAAGAGTATGACGCTGAGCTGCTTGAAGATGTCGATGAGTTATTTATACAAGCGTTAGATTATCACCCATGGCCGGGTGAAATCGAAATGGTGCTGGGGTTATCTGGGTATGCGCCCTACGCGGCAAGGCGCAGTCAGTTTTCGGATCAATCTAAGCTCTATTCTATTATTGTCAGTGGGTTAGAAAGCACTGCGACGTATTTTGATAATGGTCATATCGCTTGGTCTCAACCAAAAGAGTCGATCTATCGCTTTGATACGGATGACAGGGAGAAACCTGAATACAACCTTGGCCTCGCACATGGTGTACCGGGCATGATCGCCGCATTATTACCCGCACTCAATATCCCTTCTTTAAAAGCGCGCGCAGCTAAGCTGATTTCTGGGGCATGTGATTGGTTGCTTGAGCATCAAACTGGGCATGATCACGCCTATTCTTGCTATGGCTCTTGTGCCGGAGAGAGTGATCCGAAATCTCGATTAGGTTGGTGTTATGGCGACCTTACTATCGCACTTATTTTAGCTCGGGCAGGCTATGGGTTGGATCGCCCTAGTTATATAGAGCGCGCGCGTGAGATAGCAGTACATGCTGCCAAGCGTGACGATAAAAGTGCTTATATCAATGATGCTGGTTTATGCCACGGTTTCGTGGGGTTAGCTTTGATATTCCAAATCGTGAATAAAATTATGCCTGATCCTAAGTTGGCCGAAGCCACACAATACTGGGTTGATTATAGTTTAACGGCCTACCGAGAACGCGGTTTGTCTGCACTGCACTCATATAACGGCGTGAGTAAATCACACGAAGTAGATTTTGGTTTCTTGATGGGTTATGCAGGGATCGGGTGTGGACTGATCAGTTTACTGGATGATGATGTTAGCTGGACTGACTGTTTGTTGATGGTTTAGGAGTACTAGGAATGTCGAATAAACAAATAAAAAGTGATAATTTTTTTGTCATTCGTACACCACGCTTGGCGCTTGAGCAATTGGTCGCTTTTGGTGATGATAATCAAAACACGAATACGTTGCTCAGTGCGTGGCTGGCAACGCCGGGAGTTGAAGAAGCAATTTACCTTGCCAGTCCTTCACTATTAGAGCGCATTGAACAATGGCGGACTAAACCTGAATCTAAGCAGGGGAAAAAGGTTGCACATGCATTGATTAAATATATGGTGCGAATGTGCTCGCGTCCGACGCCATTTGGTTTGTTTTCTGGTATTCACCAAGGCCAAATTGATGCACAAACCATATTAACGCCGGCAGAGCATGTTCAAGACACACGCAAAACCCGCCTAGATATGTTTTATTTATCGGCGCTAAAAGAGCACTTTGTTAAACATGCCTCACGATCTGAGCATCTGACTTATAAACCTAACTCATCGCATTATTTTGTTGCTGAGCAATGTCGCTATATTGAGACTTACTTATCAGACGATACCATGCAGTATCGATTGAGTGCAGTTGAAAGTGATGAGTACTTTAAGTTTGCGTTGGCGCTTGCCAAACCAGGCTTAAGTTTTAATGAGTTAGTAGCGAGATTTTGCGCGCATTATGAGGAAGCAGATCAAGTAGAAGTTGAGAGTTATATTCAAGACCTTATTGACGAGGGGGTCTTGTTAGCAGATATCCCCTTACCGTTGACTGGTGACTCTCCAGATTTAGCGTTGCTCAAATCTATTGAAGGGATCAAAGAACTTGATGCGGCTGATAAGTTAGCAACTGCGTTGGCACAGATAGAGCAACTTGATACTGCACGCAGTGGTGAAATCACCCCTTACAAACAGCTATTGTCTCATCTTGAAAGCCTGCCTGTAAAAGCGCAAGAAAACAAACTGTTCCAAAGTGATATCTATCGCGCGTTTGAGCAGTGCCAAATTTCTGAAATGGAAATCAAGCGTGTGCAGAAGCAACTTGAGGTTATTGCAGGGCTGACCATTTCGAACCCAGGCTCGGGTTTAAGCCAATTTATGACTCAATTTAACAGTCGCTTTGAAGGTCAGTTTGTGCCATTAGATGTCATCTTGGATGATGAGTCCGGTATCGGTATCTCGACGGAAACTGGGTATGAAGCGCCTTTAGTTGCGGGCTTAAATCTGGCTCGAAATGGCACTAACCAAGGCACCGTGCCAGAAGTCAGCATGATTGATAGTTTGGTTGAGCGGGCTTTAAGTTTGCCTGAAAACCGTGATAAAGCCTGTGTTGTCTTAAAGAGTAAAGAGCTCAAAGGAAAAATCAATAACAAAGATGCCGTCAATAAATTTCCTTACTCTTTCGCGACGATGCTGAGCTTATATCAGGATGACCGAGGCAATCCAGTGTATAAGTTCAATGGGTGTTATGGCCCCTCAGCAGCGAATTTATTAGGCCGTTTTTGTCACCTCGACACAGAGCTAAAAACATCTGTGATTCAGCATCTAAAACAAGAGCAAGCGCACAACGAAGATGTCATCTTTGCTGAAGTTGTACATATGCCTGAAGGGCGTCCGGGTAATGTCATTGCGCGTCCGCATTTAAGGCAGTACGAGATCGTATTTATGGCTGATAGTGCGCTGGAGGATGAGTATCAAATCCCGCTCAGTGACTTACATGTCTGGGTCGAAGGCCAGAAAGTAAAGTTGTGGAGCAAGCGTTTGAACAAGCAGGTAGTGCCTCGTTTGTCGAGTGCACACAACTACTCAGCGCGCAGTCTCAGTGCATATAAATTTTTATGTATGTTACAACACCAAGAAGGTAGAGCGCCGCATTTCAACATGCCCGCCAGTACTGAACGCGCTGCATTTGTGCCGCGGGTGATGTTAGATAATCTAATTTTAAGCGAAAAAACGTGGCGTATCGAACGCAGTGAACTGGAAGCAATCAATAAAAAAGGGCAGTTCAATCGTGAGCAATTGGATGCATTAATGCAGAAATACCAGTTGGATGCACAAGTGAGCTTTGCGATGGCTGATAACGTACTGCAACTTGATATTCGTAACCCGGATATGTTTGCTATTTTGCTGAGTGAGACGAAAGGGCAAACGAGTGTTGAGTTAAAAGAGGTATTGAGCAGTCATTACCGCTCTCGGGTGGTAGACAGTGAAGGGCGTCATTACAGCAATGAAGTGATTGTGCCATTTTTTAATGAGCATGCATCTGTCCATAGCCACTTCTCTGACGATCCGTACGCCAACATCACAGCTGCGCCGATTAAGCGACGCTTTAGTGCCGGATCTGAATGGTTAAGCTTAAAAATTTACTCAGGTAATTCACTGGTTGAACAATTACTAACAGAAGAGTTGTTGCCATTGGTTGAGCAAACGAGTGAGCTGTACGATAAATGGTTCTTTATTCGCTATGGCGATCCAGATTGGCATATTCGCTTGCGCTTCCACGGTGATCCGCAACTATTATGTGGTCAACTGCTGCCACGTTTGAATGCATTGTTAGATCCGAAGATTGAGTCTGGTGAGCTGCACAAAGTTGAGTTAATGACCTATGAGCGTGAAGTCGAGCGCTATGGCGGACCTGAATCGATGAGTTTGGTCGAGTCGCTATTTATGTTCGACAGTCGATTAATTGCGCAAACATGTGGATTGATAGACGAATACGGTGAAGACGTGCGTTGGCGTGTTGCACTGGCGTGTACACATAGACTACTTAATCTCTTTGAATATACTGATGAAGCACGCTTTGCGCTGGTGAGTCAACTTAGAGAAGGATTTGGACGCGAGTTTAATGAGACCAGTGTGCTGCGTAAACAGCTTGGTAATCGTTATCGTGATTACCAAGAAAAGCTGGATGATGACTTTGTTAAATTGGTGCCTGATCAAGTACAGCATTGTGATGAGGTACAAACGGCTATGTTGAGTATATTAGAGCAATGGCAACAAAGCGCTGCACCTGTGGTGCAGGTATTGAATCAACAGATCGCAGATCAACAGCTCAATTGTACTAAAGATTCATTGTTGAGCTCACTATTACATATGCACAATAATCGAATGTTTAAAGCGTATGGTCGTGAACAAGAGTTGGTGGTCCATGATTTAATGCGACGTAAGTACTTTTCGGCTGACAAAAAAGCGTAAATACGTCCTGATAAAGCGCTCATAAGAGCGCTTTTTTTGTGCTTTGCGTACTCGCACACTACAGTTAAAGCAGATTCGTTTTTACTCAAAAACAAGGGGAAAGACAATGAACGCGCTGCGGTGGGGATTATGTTTAATATGTATATACAACCCATTAGCCTGGTCTGCGGATTTGGCAAAGGAGTTGAAGGCGTTTGCGCCTTATTTGGGCACTTGGGAAGCCAGTTTTCGTGTGTCCGCGGATGCACCGGCAGTACAGGATGTAAGCCGTTGGGAGCGTGCACTCAATGGCACCGCCATTCGGACATTACACTCTATCAATAATGGTGACTATGGTGGCGAGTCGCTGATTTTTTGGGATAAACAAAAGCAGTCATTGGTATTTTATTACTTTACCACTGCTGGGTTTTATACCTCGGGAAGGATTGAGGTGATCAATGACTCTGAATTTGCAGCCTATGAACAAGTGGTGGGTAATCAAGATGGGATCACGCAAGTGAAGTCGACCAGCCGCTTTAAAGCAGGTCAATTTAGTGTGGCGACTGAGTATTTCAAGCAAGGTAAGTGGACCTCCCCGCAAACGAGAGTATATAAGCCCAGTCATCAAACCGTGGTATTCAAATAGTGGCAGCAAAGCGGCTGTTTTTTGGTATTGGGCTGGCGCCGCAACAGACAACACATATTCAAAGCTGGCTTAGTCAGCATGTGAAAGCAAAAAAAGCACCGACGTTGTCTCGCAATTGGCATTTGACGCTGGCCTTTCTTGCGCAGGTAGATAAGGCGCAAGAAGATGATGTCATTGCATTCGCTAATCGCTTAATGTTGCCGTTTTTTCAGTTGCACTTTGCGAGCACTGGGTATTGGTCTCATAATGGGATATTTTATTTGCAGCCCGATCACATAAATGCCGCATTGCGCAGCCTTGCAGAGCCTCTGCGTGAATATGGGGAGAAGTTAGGACTGTACCGAAACCCTTATCCGTTTTCACCCCATATAACTTTGTTTCGCGGTGTTAAGCCTATGCCTCTAGTGGATGTACCTATCGAACCTTTTTCACTGGATGTGACGCACTTCCATTTATATCAGTCACACTCCCTTGATGACGGGCTTCATTACACGCCAGTCGAGACGTTTGCGCTTAACGCTTAAACTGAGAGAGTGCTTTGGCAAGGATAAAGTGGCCGAATCTTTGTAATATGCTGGTGGAACCACTTTGCTTAAATAAGCGCTCTGTGGCGTTATTTCGCGCTTTACTGACGTGTTTTCGGTGACATTCTTTGGCTGCTTGCGGCCAGTTTTCAGTGCGAATAGCGTGTAATAGGTTAGGCCAAGCGCGGCTTAAATTAGGTGTGCCTAAATTATATGCCATATCGAGCAGAGCAAGCTGCACATTTGGCGGCATACGGTGAAAGGGGATATAGCCGTTTTTGGGACTAAAAAGGCGGCAGAGTTCACCTTCAAACTCGGCAACTTTCTTTTCTAATAATTTTACACATTCTTGCTGTGGTAAATACAATTTGCAATGTGACTCATACCAACTCGCTAGCTGTCCTGCTGGTAGGCGTGCAATGGTCTCGAATTCTTGTATTTTCACTGCACGACTCGCCGCTTTGTGGGTTGCTTTCTCGCGTAGAGCCAACTTGCTTAGTGCCTTGGCGTCGGTAATATGAAAGCCTGCACCTAAAGTCACATTGCCTCTTGTGTCGACATACAAGTGTGCAATGACCCCTTCATATAAACAGATATGTTTAGCCGCTTTTCGACGGTTTATTGTGTTGAATTGGAACAATTCGCAACCTTTTTTACTTCTGATGCTTTATTGACTGTGTAGCATTGCTTTAGCAAAGAGCAATAGCAAGTATTTACTTCAATATCATGGGCTATTTCACCGATTTTTTCCCACAAATTGTTGTTAAATTTACTTCTCACCATAGAAAATAAGACTAAATCATTGCCATCAGCTAACAGAGAGTTATTGGGGTTGCTTGTGACATACCAACCGAATTGCTTCAGGTAGTTAATATCGCCATTGTCTGCTTGTATCTCTTTGAGTGCAGCTCGGTAGGCATTAAGGCTGCAACAATCATTCAGTAGCTCGACCAAAGTATCGTATTGAGTCCCCTGATATTCAAATTGCATAGATTTGATAAGTGCAGGCCCAGTGCCGGAGTTTTTAACTTTGACGGTCATATGTGCTCGTTCAGCCTCAATATCATAGTCACTGTAACTGACTTGCAGCCATGGCCAGGTTTCTGCGTATAACTGTCTCTCTGCTGCGGTTACCTGCTCTTGGGCGGCTTTTGCTTGCATATAAGTCGCGTAAAACGACGCTGCAGAAATTAAGATGGCACACAGTGCCAAAATGCTGTTCATTTTAGAACGTGACAGACGTAATTTTAATTTCGGCCCTGTGTTGAGCTGTGGTTCAGTGGGCTTATGCTGTTCCATTGTGTGGTCTGGTTGTGAAGACATCATCACCTCCTATGGATAAGTCTAAGGCGTCGCTAAAAAGATCGTCAGTTGCTTACCAATTTGCAATGTTGAGCTGGAGAGTTCATTCCATTGCTTCAATTTATTTACAGATACATTAAATTGTTTAGCAATGCGCCATAAACTGTCGCCAGACTTGACGGTATAGGTGTAATGTTGATCTGCCAATACGGGTAATATCAAGCGCTGTCCAATGCGTATTGTGTTAGATCGCAACTGGTTAAAAGATTTGAGTTGGCTAACGCTGAGTTCATAATTGGCGGCAATGACACTTAGGCTGTCACCCTTGCGCACGGTGTAAGTTTGCCATTGGTTGCTGGGCATTGTGGGGAGGTTTTTGGCATAGGCCTGCCATTGCTGTGCCTTATCGATAGGCATAATGAGTCGATTTGGACCACCAAGTAAAGCCGGAAAGCGTGCGTATCCTGTATTGAGTTCAGCGAGCATAGACCAATTGGGATCTCTGTCCAAAATGGTGGCCGCAGGTAAGGAAACCGTGGTGATTGCAGGTGTATTGGCAATGGCTGGAAAAGGCATTAATTGCTGCTTGAGTAATTGGGTCGCTGCGATCAGTTTAGGCACGTAGTGACGTGTTTGGCGCGGCAGCTGCAAAGCAAAGAAATCGGTTGAACGACCTGCTTTGCGATTAGTTTCAATCGCCCTTAATACCCTGCCTTCGCCAGTATTATAAGCTGCGACGGCGTGATACCAGTTACCATCGAATCGCTTGTGTAAGTAAGTCAAAAAATCAAGTGCAACGCGTGTTGAATCAATGAGATCTTGACGACCGTCGTACCAAGGGTTTATTTCGATACCGTAGTGTTTGGCGATCAGTGGTGTCAATTGCCAGAGGCCTGAAGCATGTTTATGAGAATACGCCTGCATATCGAAATCTGTTTCGATTAACGGCATTAATGCCAATTCGATCGGTAGTCCGCGTTTTTCAATCTCAGTAACAATGTAATACAGCAAAGGTCCAGCCCTTTGGCTGATAGTGTCCATGTAATTAGGGTGCTGTAAATACCAATTGACGCGCTTGAGCACTCTTGGGTGGCTTGAAGGTGCAAAGCTTATCTGTTGGCGGATCCGCTCCCAGACATCTTCAGCATGGATCGGGGCAACAGGAAAAGATTGCACATGCTCTACACCATGGTGTGGCTGTATTTGACTTGGTACTGTGTGTGATTCGATGACTTGTTGAGTTTGCTCATTGGCTTGTGAGTCTTCTTTCGTGGACTGACAGGCGGTAAGAGTCAATGTACAAGCAATGAGAAAAGCGCGTTTGAGCATAGTGGTACCGAGTTATTATTTTTCTTGTTGCGCTATTTTATAAGTTAGTGAAATCAATACACAAGTTAAAATAATTGGTACAGAGATAATGCTTGAGATAGAGTCTGTTTATTTTTTGAACTAAACTGGGTTTGAGTGCGTTTATATATGTAGTTCCATTGAGAGAGGTGTTGTTTATGGACCGCACAGAACTGAAAGAGCAATTTGAACACAGTTATATGGATCCGGTGATTTTAAGCTATGCAGATTCAAACCATTATTTAGCTGGTGGCTTGGATGTATTAGGTAATTATCATTTGATCACCGATAAGCACGGCAAAATTGTGACCTACAATTCATTGCGAGAAGCCGAAGTCGAATTGGCTGATTTGGGCGCGAAGGAGGCGACGCTTGATATGGAGACCGCCTATGATGAAATGGTGGGGAGCGTCAGTGATGGTCATTGCCGATTTAAATTACCATTAGTGCACTAGCTGAAAGCGGGGCGAGTGCCCCCTGTTTAAAGCTGCCCTAAGATAGACAATGTCACAACGGGGTCGATGCGCTCATCAAAGCGTCGCGTGCCAGTGTACATGCCCCTTCTATCTTCGTCATAGAAGTGTTGTATGTAGCTATATTTGGCTGTATTGATGGTTGCGACAGATGTGTGAAAGCGCAGCTTGTTTGAATATTGATACTCCATGAAGGCGCTGAGCTCGATGTGGTCTTCTTTTATGTAGAGTTCGTCAACATAGTAATTGGTTTCAGTGAGCGGTAGATAGACATCAATCCCCCAACTATACCGTTGACTATCTTGGCGAAATTCAACAGTGGCATCATGTGGGGTAAGGCCATCTGTGGGCCGCTGTCCCGTCAGCAGATCTCGGTATCGGGCACTGGCAAAGTCATAGTTGAGTGTTAACTTGCTATCTGAAAGCCACTGCGATGTGTCCCATGTTGCACTCAGTGATCCTCCTAATTTTTGGGCGTTACCGGCATTGCCTATCATCGCATCGCCACTCGGTAGCGGTATAAACTCGTGCACATCCTTTTGCCATTGATGATAGAGATTGACGTTTAAATACAAGGCCTCAAATAAGCGCAGATTAAATTCAGTCGCTAACTCACTGTATTGGCTAGGCTTGAGTGATAAATTGCCAGATTGGGTGCGGTTGAACTCGGCATCTTGGCTTTGGACAAAATCATCAAAATCCAGCTGATCAACTTGGTGCTGTGCGGTTATCGTCATGTCCCAATTAGACTGTGGATCATAGCTGAGCCTGATGAGTGGTTTAATGAACCCCAGTTGGGTTTTATTGTTGTGTCGAGCATGGCTTTTGAGCACGGTGCGTTCTGCATTTAAGCGGGTATAAAGTTGCCACTGTGAAGTGAGCACAGTGGTGATGGCAGCATAAGGTTGGTATCTGATTTCGTTGACGTGGGCTTGTTCAAAATCTCCGTCACTGCCCGTTGTCGCATCTAGCTGGTTGCGGCTGATCTCAATCCCTAACTCCGGTGAATAAGCACGACTTGGTAGTGAGGCATTAAACTGTATGACCTGCTCTTGTTGTGTTTTATGCTGTTGATAGGGCGCTGCGATAAGTGTGTGCTCAAAGTGCTCACTGTTGAGATCCGTTAATTTTCGATTGTGCAGCACAACCAATTGCATCAAGTTATCGTTGTTGCTGGTTTTTTGCCAATCTATACTCATTTCATATTCAGCGCGAGACTCGGACTCATTTAATTGCCATGATAACGGTGAGCCGTTTTCTCTGGTTTGCGTGAGCTGAAAGTCATCCAGTATGGCTTTGGCAGAGAAAGTCAGGCGGCTGTCAATCAGTGCAGGTTGGCTGGTGATAGATAACAGTCGACCATTGCGTTTTTCAAAAAATGCTTCATCGCCTTGCTCTACCAGCGCCCCAACAGCGTCTATTTCTTGAAATGTTGAAGTCGACTGGCTGCGATCATCTTGATAATGCATATTAAGTTGGTGTTGCCAGTACTCACCCGGTAAGGAGAGCTGTGTTGCTACTTCACTCGGACGATAGTCATGATAAGCTGAGGTCAGTTTGCTTCTCGCTTGCCAGTGCGCACCGAGTTTAGGCGAGTGAGTAATGACATTGACCAATTGGTTAAATTGGCTTGCTGTACTAAATGGGTGGCCAGCGCTATAGAGATGAATGGCGGCGATTTGGTCACTGGGTAACTGTCTTAAAATATCAGTGAGTGATTCAGACTTGGATACCGCACTGGTGCCATTAATCAGCACATTGCCGCCTGCTGCACTTAGCCCTCGTTGAGTATTGCTTTGCGTGAGTGTGAATCCAGGGAGTTGGTTTATTTTGTCCAGTGCATTTTGTCCATACAATGCCTCAAGTGCTTCATTTTTATAGTGTGTTGCAGCAAATTGTTGATTGAGTGTTGCGTATGTATTGGTTGCTGCAACGAGGGCACAACTGAAGGTGTTGGCGCATAAACCAAGCAAGGTTATCACTGAATAATAGTGTGCTTTCATTGTGAGTGGGTTTCCATTTTTAACTTACTTGCTGAGCCTATTGAAATAAATCAATCTATTACAATCAATAACCTAGGGATAATTGGTGGGTTTTTGGGACGAATGGCATGGTGTTGTTCACTCGTCCCAACAGGCTTGGGACGAGTATCGTGGGGTCAGTTAAGCAACGCGCTGGAGTTTGGCTTTGACTGCGGGCTTGAAGGCTTTGCTCAGCGCCACCATTTTGCCATTTTTGAGCAGTACTAAGCCGCTGCCAGACGGCTTGATTTGGATGCGCTCAACAAAATTCAAATTAACTAAATGTGAGCGGTGTGTTCGTGTGAATAAGGTATCAGGGAGTTGCTGCTCTATTTGCTTTAAGGTGATCCGCTTTAGGTATTGGTGTTGCTCTGTGTGGAGCTCAACATAATTACTGGCTGAGTTGATATGGGTAATATCACTAAAGCGCAATCGTGTTGTGGTGTTACCTGATTCTACTTCAAGTGTATTGTGATGAACGGGTTGGTCAGGTCGCAAAAAAGTATGCCAAAGATAGCTCAATACAAACAGCACCAAAGGGTGGGAGGGTGCGAAATACAACATGGTGTAGGGGATGGGATCACACAAGATCCAAAAATCAAAAATGGCTTGATAGGTCATCGAAATGCATAACATCAAAGCAAGGATTTGAAGGAACTTGTGCTTAGTCAGCTGATTTGCCAGATGGTACTGTGTGAGTAAGCGAAATACTACGGGGGTGAATAGATACCAAAGCCCCCATTCTTGCAGAGCCCACCAGGGCCGATTATTGATCTCTTCTGCCGCTGGCACAGACCAATCATAGAGTACATAAGTGGCAGACATGAAGAAAATAAAGGCACTCCACCCTGCGCAAGAGATCAACCATTCCTTTTTAAGTTGTGCTGTCATCATGTAACCCTAAATCAGAAACGCAGTGATAGTTTACGCGAATAAATAAATTTGCCTATATAAATTGGTGCTATTTTGACCTGAAAGTTAGCCAAATACACAGCGAAAACAAGCGCCTTGTGATCTGTGTAGATAGATAAGCTCGCCACCATGTTGCAACATAATCTGCTTTGATAGGCTCAAGCCAATCCCGGAACCTTGCTGCTTAGTGCTAAAGAATGGCACAAACATCATTTTGCTGGCTTGTTCAGTGATCCCAGGGCCATTGTCACAAATATCAACACACAATTGCGCATGTTCATTATACCGTGCGATCAGGTCGATTTGGGGTTGGGTGTTTTGAGTTGTGGCTATGGCCTCAATGGCATTTTTGCACAAATTAATGAGGACTTGCTCTATTTGTTTTATGTCTAGCGTGCACATGACCTGTGTGATGCCACTGATCCTAAACATCACATTTGGATGTTGGCTGTCAAATAATTGCTTAACGGAGCTGAGCAGTTCATACAGCTGAACAGCTTGTAACTGTGGTGCCGGCAAGTTACTTAAGTGCCTAAACTCGCGGATAAACTCGCTCAAATGTGTACTTCTTGAAGCTAAAGTTGATAAAGCCAGAGTTAAATCTTGTTTGTCTTCTTGGTCATCAAATTGGAGGCCATCGGGCATCAGCGCTAGACAAGTTTGTGCCATAGAAGCCAGAGGTGTAATTGAGTTGGCGACTTCATGGGTAAGGACTTTAGTGAGTTGCTTGTATGCTTGCTGTTCTTTGGCATTGAGCTGCTCTGTGATGGATTGCAAAGTCACGATTTTATATTGCAGGTATTGAATTTGCAGCGTGCTCACTTGTACATACAAGGTTTCCGGTTGTTCATTTCGATGCCAAGTAAAGCTGCTTTGCTGATTGGTAGTGGCGCTGCTGACAAAGGTGAAAATGTCTGGACTGCCTTGTTTTAGAGACTCTAAATTATTGATTTTAATATTTAATATCTTTTTCGCCGCAGAGCTTTGTTCAATGATCTGGCCCTGTTCATCACAGATCAGCAAAGGCAAGTTGATATGGTTAAATACTGCATTGATAAACTGTACTTGGCGCTGGGCATCTAATCGAGTTTCTTGCATCTGGTTGCGTGCTTTTTCGTAATCTTGGCGCAGCGGGTGTGTCACCGGCAAGCCTAATGTATGATCGCCATTAGACAGGGCGCGAAATAACTGTTCAGGAAATCGCTGAGCGCGATGGTATAGCGCGGTGAGCCAAATAATTTGTGCGAGTGAAAAAAGCACCACTAAAGCGGTGATGGCACTCAATTGATAGTGCATCACTGTGATATAAAGCAACATACCGCTAAATAATAAACTCATGCCACATAATGCGGACTTAAATCTAATATTCATGGCTTTATAGCCCGTACTTTTCTAAGCGACGATACATAGCACCTCGGGTGAGCCCCAGCGCTTTGGCTGCATGGCTGACATTACCTTGATGGTGTTTCAACGCAGCACGAATAGTGCGCTGCTCAATCAACTCTAAATCAAAGGTATCAGTTGTTTGTTCTTGGATAGAGGCGGTGGGGTGCTGAGCAGATGCTTGAGTAGGTGCAACCAGTACAGAGTGAATAGCCAACTCATTACCTTCTGATAAAATTACAGCTCTTTCAATGGTGTGGGCTAATTCACGTACATTACCTGGCCAATGGTATTCGCATAAAATGCGCATGGCACTGGCTGGCAATGTGAGCTCGCGGCGGTACTTTTGTTGATATATCTCTAAATAGTGTTGTACGAGCAGTGGGATATCTGTTTGTCGTTCTCTTAGTGGTGGCAGGCGGATTTCAATGGTATTAATACGATATAAAAGGTCTTGGCGGAATTGCCCTTGTGCGACTGCATCGGGTAGTGCTTCATTGGTAGCACAGATCAGGCGTATATCAGTATCAATGATTTGGTTGCTGCCGATAGGGGTGATCTGGCGGTTTTGAATGGCTGCGAGCAGTTTTACCTGCTGTGCAAGTGGCATATTACCAACTTCATCTAAAAACAAGCTGCCGCCATGCGCCAATTCAAAGCGTCCAACGCGGTCTGATTTTGCATCGGTGAACGCCCCTTTTTTATGTCCGAATAACTCACTTTCAAATAAACTTCCAGACACAGCCCCCATATCTAAGCTGATAAATGGCTTATGGGCGCGGGGGCTATGGGCATGAATCGCGTGGGCAGTCAGTTCTTTACCTGTACCACTTTCACCTGTAATGAGGATATTGGCATCCGTTTTCGCTGTTTTTTGTAGTGTATCAAAGACGTGCAACATGGCCTCACTTTGCCCTAAAAATTCACTTTGCGGTGAACTGAGCGCTTGGCTTAACCCCTGTGTTTGTCGTGATAGTTTGTTGAGTGCTTTTTTATCTTCAGCATGGGCTAAAGCGGTAGCAATGACTGTAAGTAGCTGATCGTTTTGCCAAGGTTTGGCGATAAAGTCTGTCGCGCCATTTTTTATGGCCTCCACGGCAAGTTGCACATCACTGTACGCGGTCATCAAGATGACAGCGATACTCGGGTCTTGGGTGTGGATCTTTTTGAGCCAATAGAGCCCTTCTTGACCACTGATGGCATCCCTATCAAAGTTCATATCGAGCAGAATGACGTCCACGGGGTGTGTATTGATGAGTGATTCAACATCAAACGGGTTGTCAGTGGTGACTATTTTTTTATGGTGCTTTTTCAAGAGCAGTTTTGCTGCGAGTAATACGTCGGTGTTGTCATCGACGATGAGAATGGTGCCTTGCTTTTCCATGCGCTGAGCTCATTGTTATTATTTTTGACCACGGGAGCTTAACGCATAACCTCATAAACTGTCCACATTTGGACACCCTCCTGTACTGTTATCGGACACTATTTTTAACGTTGATTTTCATTGTTTTTTAAGGTGTTGAAAATAAAGGGTTTTATTTTTGGCATCAATCTTGAACTAATAACGGTATCTAAGCCAAAGGAGCTGATACCATGGACAAAAAAATAACTAGAACAACACCTCGCCGATTTGTAAAACCTGCTTTGGCAACCGCTGTTGCACTGCTGATCGGGTTTGGTGCTTACAGCATGACTTTCTCAGCCGAGCAGGGCCAATCTCAAACGGTGAACCTTGCAGGGTTAACGGTTAGCAGTGTTGTCAGTGGTGAGTTTAAAAATGCCCTGAGTGTGCGTGGTCAAGTGGTTCCCAAAACCACCATTTTTTTGGACACGGTATCGGGTGGCCGTGTTGAAGCGAGGCTGATTGAACAGGGCACATTCGTAGAAAAAGGTCAGCCGTTGGTACAGCTGTCAAACACCAATTTGCAATTGGATGTTATGAGTCGCGAAGCCCAGGTGACTGAGCAATTAAATTTCTTGCGTAACACGCAAATGGCCATGACAACGAATGCACTGAACTTAGAACGTGATTTGTTAGACATTGAGTTAAAAATTAGTCACTTAGAGCGAAAGTTAATACAGTCAGAAGCGCTGTTGAAAAAAGGACTCGTGAGTCAGGAAGAGGTGGATGAAATACGTGAAAATTTGCAGTACAACCGCGACATACATAGCCTGACAATTGAGCGTCAAAAGCAAGAAAATAGTATTCGTAAAGTGCAATTGGCTCAGCTAGAAGACAGTGCTGAGATGTTGCAAAGTAATCTGGAGTTTGCACGTAAAAATCTTGAAAGTTTGCAAGTGACAGCGCCAGTATCTGGGTACTTGAGTGAGCTAGATGTGCAAGTTGGAGAATCGAAACAAGCAGGCACTCGCCTTGGTCAAATTGATATCCCTGATGAATATAAGTTGTCCGTGAGTTTGGATGAGTTTTATTTAAATCAAGTATCTTTAGGCATGATGATGGAGATCACACATGGAGGGCAAACGCTGCGCGCAGCAGTGACAAAAATAGACAGCCGAGTAACCAATGCGCAATTTCAAATTGAAGCTGAATTACCGGCAGGCACACAAGGCATTAAACGCGGTCAGGGTCTAGATGCACAATTGATGTTTAGTAATGAACAAACGCAGGCAACATTATTACCGCGCGGTGCTTTTTTTAGTACCAGTGGGGGGCATTGGGTATTCGTAGTTGGCAATGACGGTAAGCAAGCGCAACGCAAAACGGTTCGGCTGGGCAAGAAAAACCAGCATTATTACGAAGTATTGTCAGGGCTTGCACCTGGTGATCGCGTGATCACTTCTCACTATGGCAATTTTGATAACGCCCATGTTTTAAAGCTAAGTAACTAATAAAAATATAAAGGACAGTACAATGATAAAGCTCTCTCAATTACACCGTGTATTTAGAACTCATGATGTGGAAACAACAGCGCTGGATAATATTAATATAACGGTAAACAACGGTGAATTCGTTGCGATTATGGGCCCTTCAGGGTGTGGAAAATCGACTTTGCTTTCTATTTTGGGGCTATTGGATGGTCCCTCTAGTGGCAGTTATGTATTCGATGGAACAGAAGTGGCTGGCTTTACTGAACAGCAAATGGCGACGCTGAGAAAAGCGGCGATTGGCTTTGTTTTTCAGAGTTTTAACCTCATAGATGAACTGACCGTATTCGAAAACGTGGCGCTGCCTTTACAATATCAAAACGTCTCAAAATCTGAGCGAAAGCAACGGGTTGAAGCAATTTTAAAACGCGTGGGTATCGATCATCGAGCTGACCACTTGCCTCAGCAGTTGTCTGGTGGTCAACAGCAGCGTGTAGCTGTGGCCCGAGCATTGGTGATTAATCCCAAACTGATTTTAGCCGATGAACCGACAGGGAACTTGGACTCGAAAAATTCACAAGAAGTCATGACGATGTTACGTGAGCTAAACCGGGAAGGCACAACCGTGATCATGGTGACGCATTCTGAGTCTGAAGGTGAGTATGCCGACAGAGTGATCCGCTTGCTCGATGGTCGAGTTTTGGTTGATAAGGCCAGTCAAGTGACTCAATCAAGTCATGTTGCTTAAGCGAAGGAGGTTTTATGTTTTCAAGTTATATCACTACTGCGCTGCGTGCTTTTGCCAAACATAAACAGCATTTTGCATTGAATGTAATTGGTCTAAGTATCGGTTTAGCTGCTGCGATTATCGTCGCTTTATTTGCGGCATATGAAATGTCTTTTGATCATCAACACCCAAATGCAGAACGGGTTTACCGTGTCCACACTGACTACCGTAGCTGGGGCTTACAGCTCATTGGTAATGCAAGATCACAGCACCCAATACAAATGATGCAGCAGAGCCAAGTAGAAGATGTATTAGTGCTTGCTGATGCTGAGAGCCTTGAATATAACGGTGGCTCTTTGCCGCTGACTGTCAAGTTGGCTGATAGGCAAGTGCAATTGCCTGACTTTTATGCTGCAAGTAGCAATTTACAGGATTTTGTTTCGCTGAATGTCCTGTCAGGCTCGATACAGACGGCGGTTACAGCGCCAAACCATCTGGCAATAAGCCAAAGTACAGCGGTCCGCTTATTTGGTCATGACAATGTGGTGGGAGAGCGCTTGATCCATGATGCTGGCACTTATACCGTTGCAGGGGTGTTTGCTGACTTGCCTGATAATACCCATTTTTACTTCCATACGTTGACCGCAATTCCCGCCAATGCACAAAATAATGTCAGTGGCTATGTGTATATGCGAATGGTGCCAAATGCCAATGTCGATGATATTCAAGATGACTTAAATCAATTGTTTACAGAGCATTCTACTGGTCGTGATAAGACGCTTTCTCTGCATTTGATCCCCTTGCTAGATGTTCATTTTAATAGCCGAGGTCCTTTTGAAATGAAGCAAGGGGGCTCACAGCAAGTAATGATGGTGAGTGTTGCTTTAGCTTTGATATTACTGCTGGTGGCAAGTACCAATTTTATCAATTTAAATATCGCTGCGGCAGCTAAGCGCGCAAAAGAAGTGGGTGTACGAAAAGCACTAGGCGCCAGTCGTTTTCAGCTTATCCAGCAATTTTTAACCGAAGCGCTGCTGGTTGTTGGCTTTGCTGGGCTAATTGCGATGGCGCTTGTCGAGTTGTCATTGCCTGCGGTAAACCAGCTCTTAGACAGGTCCCTGAGCTTGAGCTTTTCAATGTGGTTTTTAGGCGCCGTTGTTGGGGTTGTTATATTAGTTGGCGTGTTATCAGGCCTTTATCCTGCGCTGTTTATTTCTTCATTTAGTGCAAAACGCGTATTAAGTGGTGATTTACAACGAGGCCAAACCGCAATTTGGGTGCGTAAATTAACTCTATATTTCCAAAGTGTGCTCTCAATTGCACTGATCATTTCTGCTGTTGTGATTTATAAGCAAATGGCTTTGGTTAATACGTTAGATGTCGGGTATGCAAAAACAGACAGGTTATTGGTCCAGGACTTACCCGCAGAGTTGATATATAAAGCAGATAATAATCGCCTATTTGCAAGTATACGCACGCTACCGGGCGTATCATCAGTGACAGTGAGTAATACTAACCTCACTGTAGATATGAATGCGGGCTTACATCTTACTTGGCCAAATGGAGAGCAACTACACGGTACACAACCAACAGTTTCAACCGGTTATCATGCAGCAGAAACATTGGGATTAACGCTGATTGCTGGGCGTGATTTTTCGCCACAATTTGGTACAGACTGGTTTCGTCGTGACGAACAAGATATTCACCGTTATTCGGTATTAGTATCTGAAAGTTATATGAAAATGGCGGGGTATCATGATCCTGAAGAGGTGATTGGTAAGCAGGCTACATCGCACAATGGTCGCACACAAGTGACCATTGTGGGAGTTGTTGCTGATGTTAAAATCGGCTCTGCTAAGCAGCAAGCATTGCCAATTTCTTTTCGTGCTGGTGTCATTAGCCGCCCATTTGCTGACATTGTTGTGAAGTTGGATGGGACGATGCCTGTAGAAGAGGTGTCTGAGCAAATCAGAAGTTTAGTTGTAAACCAATTGAAATTACATGAAGTATCAATTACTCGCATTGAAGATGAATACGAGCGAGCACATATGAGTGAGCGGCGTATACAGCAGTTGGTGCTATTTTTCAGTGCCTTGGCTGTAGCATTGACCTGCTTAGGGGTATTAGGCTTGGCGTCATTCTCGGTATTGCGCAGACAAAAGGAAGTGGCTGTACGTAAAGTATTGGGGGCATCGCGCACGAGTATTGTAAATTTATTGGCAAAGGAATACGTGGTGCTGATTGCCGCCGCGGTATTACTGGCTTTTCCACTGAGTTACTGGGTCTTGGATGGGTGGTTAAATCACTTTAATGAACGTATTTCTCAGGCGCTTTGGGTGTATTTATTCAGTGCGGGTTTTGTGGCGCTAAGTACTTGGTTGACTGTTGCTCTGTTGGCTTTTAGGGCTGCGACAATACGACCGTCTTTGATTTTACGTTACGAATAACCTAATAAAGCCAGCGCCGAGCGCTGGCTCTGAGGTTTAAAGTTTCTTCTCTGGCACACCCACATGTAGGTTGCCGTTTTTTAAATCCATGGTCATGACAAAATGTTTGAACACGTCATAACCTACGATGCCGCTTACTCTCACACCTCTAATCTTACTTTTAGTATGGCGGTATTGGCTAGAGACATTGACCTTACTGCCTTCTGCAGGAAACGCCACATGCACGTTAGAGAGTGTAAATGGGCCAAATTTGACTTCTTGAGCTTTTACATTTTCCATTTTCTCTGTGGTATTGGCTCCTGCAAAATAGCTTTTTGGATTTTGTTTCTTTAACCAGCCAAAGCTTTTTGCAATGCGGCGTTCGATTAGCATTCCACCTGTAAAACCGGTATCGAGTAGCACCCACATCGATTTATTTTCTAATGTAACTTTCACGATAGGTTGTTTAGATCCTTTTTGCAGTTTGAAATCGATATTTTCATACTCTTTAATATTGAGGTGGTCATGCGTAAGTAGGCGCATGCGCTTATTTGGATAATCTATTTGTGTATTAAAGAGCTTAAAAAAACCTTGGCCAAACAACACGGCATTGTTAGGCATACTGACATCCAGTGAAGGTAGCCTTTCTAGGTGTGTGTCTATACCAAAAAATGAGACCGGTACTTTTTGATAGATTTTGTTGCGCTTTGTTTCAAATGCCCCTTCTATTTCAATATTACCGGTGTGGTTATATTTAAGGTTATGCTTGGCGACAAAATTTTCGTTAATGGCGTTAGTGTTTGCGCCTGTGTCTAAAACGGCGTAGCTGTCTATGTTGGAAACTTTGACTGGAATTGTGATCAGCCCATTTTGATAGGTGAAATCTAACCAAGGAGATACCGCAGCGTAGGAAAGGGGGCTAAATAGCAGCCCAGCAACTAGTGTCATAAATTTCATAAAATCAGGCTTAATTGTGTTATATGTTCTTTGTTTCTATTTTAGGCAATTTAAACGTGTGTCGCAATGTGGTTTTGTAGGTTTTGTGTAAGATTACCATGCTAATTTAAATCCTTTTTAATATTTTGTTATGATTATGGAGTAGGAAATGTGGACGCAAGCTGTAAATTATTTAGCCAAATTTACACTTGAACAATCTTCAATGTTTCGACTAGAATACACATAAATTTCGAATCGAAACTTATGTGAAAGATAAATGACAAAACGTAACACTCAACAGCGCCGCCACACCATAGTTAGTCGAGTAAATAGCGAAGGTGAGGTTAGCGTAGAGGCGCTGGCTGCTGAGTTCGAAACATCAGAAGTTACGATTCGAAAGGATTTAACCGCTCTTGAAAAAAGCGGCCTATTGTTGCGCCGTTATGGCGGTGCAGTTGCGCTGCCAAAAGAGATTGTTGCAACGGGGATAGATAAGCAAGACCCGCTGCGCAAAGTCGCCATAGCCAGCGCCGCCGCGGCTTTGATCCGTGACCATAATCGCATCATTATCGACAGTGGCAGAACAACCGCTGCCATGATCCCAGAGCTTGCGACCAAGCGGGGGTTGGTGGTGATGACCAATGCCATCAATATTGCTAACCGCTTATTGTCACTTGAGAATGAACCTACCTTATTGATGACCGGAGGGACATGGGATCCGCATTCTGAGTCCTTTCAAGGCCAAGTTGCTGAACAAGTGCTACGCTCTTATGACTTTGATCAACTGTTTATTGGTGCCGATGGCATTGATGTGGCGAGGGGAACCACCACTTTCAATGAGTTGATAGGGTTGAGTAAGGTGATGGCAGAGGCCGCAAGAGAAGTCATAGTACTGGTTGAGTCTGAAAAAATTGGTCGCAAAATTCCAAATTTAGAGCTGCCATGGCAGCAAGTCACCACCTTGATCACCGACAACAACTTGGCACCTGAGATGCGCCAAGCGATCGAGGCACATGGCGTAAACGTGATCTGTGCAGAGATCACACAAGAGTAAACACACAAACGTGCAACGAATGGAGAGATTATGTGTGGCATCGTAGGAGCTGTGGCAGAGCGCCCAGTTAACCGAATTTTAATTGAAGGTTTAAAACGTCTTGAATACCGTGGCTATGATTCAGCCGGTGTCGCACTGAGCAGTGCAGGCACACTAAACACGGTTAAAGCAGTAGGTAAAGTGGCTAATTTAGCCAGTGCACTTGAACGTGCAGAAGTTAAAGGTACAACGGGTATTGCGCACACGCGCTGGGCTACACATGGTGGTGTAACCGAAGCGAATGCTCACCCACATTTATCTAATGAGCAAATTGCCCTCGTGCATAATGGCATCATTGAGAACCATGAAGCATTGCGTCACGCATTAAAAGAAGATGGCTACACGTTCTTATCGGATACAGATACAGAAGTGATGGTGCACCTTATCCATCAACTTCGTCAGCAGCATGGTAGCTTGCTTGAGTCAGTACAAGCAGCGACTAAGCAGCTTGAAGGGGCGTACGGTACGGTTGTTTTTGATAAAGAGAATGACAATGAAGTCATCGTGGCCCGCTCAGGCAGCCCGTTGGTGATTGGTCTCGGCTTGGGTGAAAACTTCATTGCCTCTGATCAGCTTGCATTATTGCCTGTGACACGCAGTTTTATCTTCCTAGAAGAAGGTGATGTTGCACGTATTACCCGCGATACAGTTGAGATTTTTGATGTGAATGGCAATCCGGTTGAACGTGAAATCGTCGAGTCGAACATCACGCAAGATGCCTCAGGCAAAGGCGAATACCGCCATTACATGCTAAAAGAAATTTACGAGCAACCACTGGCTGTACGCAACACGTTGGAAGGGCGTCTTGAAAACGATCGTGTGACCGTGGATGCGTTTGGTGACAGTGCAAACCAAATCTTTAAAGATGTGAAGCATGTGCAGATCATTGCCTGTGGTACGTCTTATCACTCAGGTATGGTTGCGCGTTACTGGCTTGAGCAATTGGCAGGGGTAAGTTGTAATGTCGAAATTGCCTCAGAATTCCGTTATCGTGAGTCGTTTGTACACGAAAATAGCTTATTAGTAACGATCTCTCAATCTGGTGAAACAGCGGATACGTTAGCGGCATTACGCTTAGCAAAAGAGCAAGGTTACATGGCATCTATGACCATTTGTAACGTACCTGGCTCTTCACTGGTACGTGAGTCTGATTTGGCGTTTATGACCAAAGCGGGCGCTGAGATAGGCGTTGCTTCAACCAAAGCCTTTACAACGCAACTTGTTGGCTTATTAATGCTAACAGCCTCTATCGCGCAAGAAAAAGGTCGCGATCAGAGCGTGATTGTTAATGCCATTAAGACCTTGCCTAACAAGTTAGAAGAAGCGCTAAGCATGGCTGAAGGCATTGAAGCATTGGCAGAAGAGTTTGCAGACAAGCACCATTCATTATTCCTTGGCCGTGGTTCACAATACCCAATTGCAATGGAAGGCGCACTTAAGCTGAAAGAGATCTCTTATATTCATGCAGAAGCTTATGCAGCTGGTGAGTTAAAACATGGTCCACTGGCGCTGATTGACGCAGATATGCCAATCATTGTTGTGGCACCAAACAATGAGCTACTCGAAAAGCTGAAGTCTAATGTCGAAGAAGTACGTGCGCGCGGCGGCATCATCTATGTATTCGCTGATAAAGACTCTGCATTTGCATCAGATGATACGATGCGTGTCATGAACGTAAACCACGTTGAAGACATCATTGCGCCAGTTGTCTATACAATCCCGTTACAGCTGTTGTCGTACTATGTGGCAGTGATTAAAGGCACCGATGTTGACCAACCGCGTAACCTAGCAAAATCGGTCACGGTTGAGTAATCGGGTTAAAAGAGTTTGATAAAGGTGTGGCTTAGGAATAAAGATATACCTACTCTAAAAACATAATCAAGCCTAATCTTGAGAGCTTATTCTTTCATTGAGTAAGCTCTTTTTTAATAGTGCACATAATGTTGCAGTTACCATCAGCAGCATTGATATTTTCATAAAGAGTTCCATCCATTTTGGCCTACATTTGTTCGCCAGAATCACACCTTTTAGCCAGTGGTAGTTTTGCTTTTTTTTGCATCCCTCACTTGACTCAAACTTACTGTTGGGCTTTACCATAATACATTTTTATTATTTTATGAACGTATTTATAAATTGCTAATTTAAAAGGTTTTTTGTTAAGGTTATGTTGATTTTTAAAATGGGTACTGATAACTTTATGCCATGTATTAAGGAGGAGAAAATAATGTGGTATCTAGTTCACGAAGGATAAAAACTGAAAACTTTAGAGCCTATGTCCAGCGTTCAATGCGGCGTTTAAGGAAAGAAAAAAAATGGACTCAGGAGCAGCTTGGAAAGAAGCTTGGTGTCGACCAAGCGACCATCTCAAATTATGAGTCGGGTAAAACGGATATGACATATATTCATCTCTTTGAGCTATTTTTAATTTTTGGAAAGGACTTTTCGAGCGTATTTCAAATGTCAAATCCATCCAGTGTTGAATCTCAAACAGATATAAAGCAAGAAAAGGAGTAAGGTGATGATGAAAGAAATATATGCAATTGTAGACTTCATGCCCTTAGTGGTCATTGCTTTTACTTTAATTTTGACTTGGAAGATCCCTACTGCTAGATGGTTTTTATTGTGTTACGCAATGATAGATGTAGTGAACATTTTACTACACCCTATCACGATGCAATGGAAGACACATTATTATGTGGTTGATCTTTTTCTGTATCTTGTCTTTATTTTACCTATCGTTTATCGTAGACAACTAGCCTTATTTTTATACGAAAAGACTAATTTGGAATATTTTTCACTCGTATATAAAAGGCAAGTTCTTTCGATGCAAGAGTGCGCTATTGGCTTAGTAATTGCCTTGGGGTGCGTTGTAAATTTGGTGACTTGGGTGGAAGTTTTAGCCTACAAGTACTATTGGATTGACGTTCCTTATTTCAAACTCTATGCACGTAATAATTTGATGATGCTGATCCATATTGTTTTGTGTGGAATGATGTTTAGCTACGCGATAAATGCAGAAAAACGGGAAAAGGAGGGTTTAAAATATGATGCAGTTGAATGAAAGTGAACTGAAAAAAATATATGGTGGCGGCGGTGTTGATGCGCCAGATCTTCCTGAGAGAGAGTAGTATATTGTTTTGTGTGGAATGATATTAAGCTACACAAAAAATGCAGTAAAGCGGGAAAAGGAGGGTATAAAATATGATTCAGTTGAGCACAAAAGATTTTAGAAATGTACGTGGTGGCACTGGAATTATTAACGGGCCTGGCGTTCCAGAAAGAGATCAATCTCAACAAGTTTCTTTTGAAGTGCCATCTCTGCCGAAATTATAAATTAAAAAGAAGCGCTAATTGCGCTTCTTTTTATGTATAAATTTATAAAATTCTAAGCTAACTCTAAGGTATTAAGTTTCAGTTTTTTCTCGATAAAGACTTGAATAAATCATATATTCAGCAACGTACTAAGCGACTAGATAAAGTCGACGGGCACAAACGAGGTCTGATTTACGTAAAGCAGCTTATTAACTCTACTCATTTGAAACGCAGTGAAAAATAGAAATATTCGAGTTCGAGAAACGCTTTTGGTTTGAAAAGTAGATCCCTTGGCAGATAGTCACTGAACAAGAGATCTTATAAGTGGTAAAACTCGAATGCTAAATGAACTCACCTCCAGCAAGGCGAGTGAGCAATAACGTGTCACCCGCTATTAAAGTTTCATTGCAACTTGGGCTTTTGGTAATTTTCTAATTGAAAATATTCCCAGCAAGAACGAAGTACATTACCTATCATAAATAACCACTCTGGTCTTAACGTGCGGGTGTGACATAAATGACAACTTATACTTATCGGCGCCTATAAATGCAGGACCATAGACTCCATTATTACAATTAGGGTGGACATAGTTAAATGCCCAAGCCCAACCCCATGGATCAAAAATATGGTATCTGTGTCCAGCACTTAACCCTAAATTAAAGTAATATTCTCCACCGCCTTCTTGTCGTGTGAAGCCTGCAACCCCAGTATTGTTGTTATTTGAAAGCGCGCCCTCTAGATAAACATGTTCATCTATTGTTCTCACTTCATCGGTACCACTAATTTCATGCTGCAACAATAATCGGATGGTACATCCATCACCATCAGCACAATGATTTCTAATATCTTTTGTTACACAGGCATAAGTGGTTGTGTCATTGTTGTAGACATCAAAGACCATAGGCTGGGTTTGTTGAATAATACCCGCAGATAGGGCGGCTATTTTGCTGTCAACGTAGGCTTTATTGGCGGCATCATTATTTTGTGTCGGAGGCGCTATCCCTGTGATTTTTTGATTATTGGCGTGATTACTGCTCGCTAATATCTCTGCCAAGCTTTGGCTAACGACGACGATGTCTCCTTTTTCACCTTGAGGGCCTTGTGGACCAGTCGCTCCCTGCGGGCCTTGCGCGCCCTTGTCACCTTTGTCGCCCTTTAGCCCTGGAATACCTTGGGGGCCTCTCTCTCCTTGAACACCCGCAATGCCTTGTAACCCTTGTGCACCGACATCTCCTTGTAGGCCTTTCTCACCCTGAGGCCCTCTAAATTCGCTCCATTGTTGACCGTTGCAAACCATGGCAGAGTCTAAGTTTTCATCATAGTAAATACTGCCACGGCTGATCTGTGAGCAAATAAAAGGTTCCGCCAGTTTTGGTGTTAACAAAATTGCCCCATCAATGGTTACATTGCCAGTAAACGTATTTTGTTCAGAAGAAAGCGGTGGTACCGAGTTTATATCGAGGGGGTCAAAGCCAGTTTTAATTTCGTATAGATTGGCAAAACCATCATCATCACTATCAAAATCCGCATCGTTTAAATGACCAGTCGGGTCTTGACTAAATGGGTTGTTTGGATCGGAATTTAATAGTGTTATTTCGTCGTTATCGACAATGCCATCATTATCAGAATCTGCAAGCGGCTCTTGCAATACAGCTTGTACGGCATCCGCAATAATAAATCCGTTGGCATGCTGATTTGAAAGTATTACGACAGAGGGCCTATCAAAAATACCAAGCGATACCCACTCGCCATTTCGATGTTGCTGGTTAACCTGTATCACGTGGCGACCATTGGTATCTGTGACCTCATAACTGGCGTTACTGGCTCGATTAGGGTGCGTTGTCCATCTGGCAAATACCTCATAAGTCGCGTTAGTGCTAATGCCTAAATGCCATTGAACTTCGCTAACGGTGTCAACATTTCCATCATGCTGATAATCGTTACCTTGATATCCTGCTACTGACGTACTCTTAACCCAGTCACCGGAAAGCACTGAAAAGTGTGTAGATTCATTGTCTATGACAATGGTTTCAGCCTTCGCTGATAGCGTAGTTAAAGAGAGCAAGCTTATATAAATACAAGATGTGAGTGTGGCAGTATGCTTCATAAATCCTCCATGCATATTTTAAAACAACCAAATAATTAAAAAGTAATTCGGTCAGTTAATTTAGATCCTTTGGTCGGCTTTGATAGTCTTTCAAACCATCGATAATTCTTTGTGACCGAAAACACCGCTTCTTACGTTAGTGGGTGGCGCTTCAGTCGTGCTATAGGCACATTTAATGTAGTTCACTATCTCAACAGCGTCGCTATCATGACTATTACCAATTCGACGTATATGCGTTATTCGTTGCTTTTGAGTGGCTACTTTAATGTCAGTGTCGAGTTGGAGCACATTGCTGCTTGGCATATTGGCGTGACTGTCTATCGCTGATCTGTCTAATTAGGTAAAGAGTTATGCTATTTGTACCAAGCCGCTATGGCATATTCGATATACGGGAGAATAACCCCTAGAGACATAAGGAGGCAGTAGGCGTTTATAGGTAAATTGTGTGGTGCAGGTATGTCACTTTAGGTCGCAAGAGGAGGCTGAGTTAGTTACCGCAGTTTTGGCGCTCATCTTCTGTGCTCGGATAACTTAAGGTGTATATCTTTGATTTATTTAGTTTGATTGACATTTGAATAGGCAATGTCTGAAATGACTTCGGGGGTGACATCTTCTAATTCTCCCAGTTTATCGAGAATGTCTCGAACCTCTCGCGACGAAGCGTTTAATGCGTGTATGGTCTCTTCTCCAAGGTCCTCTTTGAGCTTTTCAGAGTGATTAATGATTAAAAAGTTGCTCTGTAGGTTTTTGACGAGGTGATTCACACCCGCTATGGTCTCACGATAAATTTGGATTTTCTCCAGCTCTTTTTCCAAAGCAACTTGCTTGGTTAGCTCGCTAAAGTACTTGATGGTGAGTAATGCACAGGCCAAAATTGCGACTAATGCAATACCACGATTAAACATGACCTTCCAGAGCTCTCCGCCGCTTGGTGAAATATAAAAGGCGAAGATGGTTAAACAAGAACCAAGTACGGCTAACGTAAGGGTAAATCTAGTATTTTTTGCCCATAAAGAGATTAAGTTGGAATGATATGCGGGACGCCCCCCGCAACGCCTAGTGGGATTTGTGCATCAATCGCAAACACCACGGCCATGGCCAAAAAAGAAATAACAATAACTAAATTTTTATGATTGCTCTTTTGCATGATCTAGTCAGTCTATCCCTATAAAACATGCCATCATTTGGGCAACTAATGAGGCAGTGTCTGCCTACATTGAATGAAGAGATAAATTAAGATTAGCCCAATTATTACAAACCTGCCGATTTTCAATTTAATCACTTGTCTATACAACATAAAAAAGTGCTGTGTGGATGAGATTTTATTATTTTATTTAATTAATCAGTTGCTTATGGCTTTTGGTTTATGGCGAATTTGATATCTTTGGTAAGTAAGCCTGAGTTTGATGAAGGGTAAGTAGATGATTTTTCAAGCCAGTTGGCGAAGGCGATTTGCCCCATTTGGCTTTTACCAAGGGCGATCTACAGGGCGCTTTTGCAATTTAGGTTTTTGGTGCTCTGTGTTTGTATCATTATCGATACAGTATGGCCTAGGCTCAGCACATTTATGGCCACCAAGCGCTTAGACACTGCGTGTGTCAGTAGCATAAAAAGTAAGGTGTTACCCAACACGTAAGGGCCGCTTACTGGTGGCTTTGAATCAATGGAGTGCGCCATGCTCAAAGGATTTCCAAGCGCCTTTTCTGAGTGTGGTTTCCCTACAACTCATTGTCCATTGAGTATGATTGACATAACGAGTTGCTGAGCAAAGTAAAAAGGTGATGTTTTTGATGGAAACAGCACAGGTTTTGGCGAGTTAGTTTATGACGTGGTGAATGGCCAGAGGCAGCAGTGCGATGTAGGGAGCACTAGCGTTTGAAGGTCCTTGTTAACTATCTGAAATTAAATATAAATTGTTCTATGTGCGACTGGGGTTGGGGTGATGCGTTTTCGCCGCAGAGGGGTTGTTCTTGAGGTATTGAAAAGTGGGTAACAAGTCTAAATACAGACAATTAAAGTAGTACATGGACTTAAATAGTAAGTGCCAGAGGGTCTGGCACTTATTTTTTTAAGCTATTTTGCTAGTTGATCACAACAATGCATGTAAATATTCATTTTTACAGAGAAAAATAAGTGAGGTTTTAAGTCAATTGCTTATTTTTTAACTGTATGATCACCATGGTAAGCAGTAAGCCACAGGTCACAGCAATGAGTGCATATCCAAACGTTGGATAGATGTCATAAAAAAATGTTAGAGATAGCCAGCCAAGGCCATTTCTCAAAGCATTTTCAATCAGGGCCAAGATATTCATAAAACTTGCTGCAATGAATACCCAGTGAAAAAGGCCATCAAAGTCGGTGAGTATTATCTTGCTTGAACTTGAAAAAAGCCGTGATATTTGCACTCGAAAGATAAACAGTATAATGGCAAATAGGTTGATTAATAGCTGTATACCAAACACTACGGTACCAACAACCAAATAATTATCATTATTTTTCCCTAAGTTTACAAGCCCATATGAGAATATAAGATGCTCACTTATAGCAATTAAAAATAATATAATTGATATGTGATAAATGTTAGGTTCGTTTTTATATATGCCAAAAGTAAAGCAGAATGCTAATGTTGAAATATACAAGTGTATGACTTTACTTGGGTTGTCAATTTGAATATAAAAAGCCGTGAGGGCAATTACTGTCGCAAATATAAGATGTGCTAATTTCATAGTTTTAATTGCTTACTCTAAATTTTAAAGTTGAATGTATCGGTTAAAATTTGTAATTGACAAAAGCCTAATATGGTCCAATGTACGAGTCAGTTTCTTTTCCACGTTGTTGGCAGTGATACTTAGCCTTTAGTCGAAGGTGAAACGCAATTACTTGGGAAAGTAATTTTTTTTACCGAATGAGGTCGGTTTGGTCTATATACAGAGCCCCCAACAACTTTATTGAAACACGCTGGGTTAAGTAATATCATAATTATTCCTTTCTTTAATGTCTTTGTGAACGGCCAGATGCTTTGAGTTAATGCCTATTTTTATCGACTGTTATTGTTGTATATTTTAATAATTTTTGTTTTTCAGGGTAGGTTGGCTTCCATATAGAGCCCCCTACTACTTTATCGAGTGACACAGGGTGAAGTGGTGTCATAATTATTCCTTTCTTTAATGTATTTGTGAACGGCCTATTGTATTCAGTGAAGCGCGTATTTAGAGGTCGTAATTATCCATCATATTTATTTTTTTATAACTTTTATTACATGAGGATGGTTTGGTTTCCACATTGAGCCGCCAATGACTTTTTTGAGAGATGCTGAATTGAGTGGTGTCATAATTATTCCTTATCTTTAATATCGTTCTTATCGGCCAATTTGTTCGATACATTGTTAATTTGTATCATCAGTGGGTTAATGTCAATTTTACAATAAGCGAGCCATTTGAAAAAATGACTAATCCGTGGCTCACCGACCCCAAGCTCATAATTACTCACGGTTTCTCTGGTGATATTGAGCTTATCGGCCATTTGCTTTTGCGTGAAGCCTGCTTTTTTGCGCATAGCTTTGAGGTCGTCACCGCTTATCACATTTGATTTCCTTTTGGATAAATATCAAAGGTTTTGTCTAATAAAACTATATTGGTCGTTACCTATGTCGTAGAACCGCTCTAGTTAGAATAGCTATATCAAGCCTTGAATTTTGACAAAAATGCTGGAGGTAAGAAAATTTCTCATAAATAGTCCTTTTTATAAAATTCGAAGATTTTTCCACATTAAGCACCTTATATTATTAACAATGCATTTTCATAAGTAAATAAGAAAACAGTTGTGAACGCAGCTTTTTAGTGATGTTTTCGAGGGAAACGATGAAAAATAATGTCATAAGACGAAAAATTAAAGTAAATAACTTAATGTCTGAGGTTCAGCATAATTTACGCGGACTTAGAAAAAGGAATAATCTGACTCAAACTCAGCTTGGTGCAAAGTTGAGTGTAGATCAAGCGACTATTAGCAATTTTGAAACTGGCAGGACTGTAATGACAGTAGCCCAACTTTATGAGATATATTTGATTTTTGGTGATGACTTTGATTGTCCGTTTATAAAGTATACTGGAAAAGAAAATAATATAGCGTCTATTTACTAGTGTTTTAAATGGGGGTTAATATTGCGCTATGGCCTGTTTAAGGTATGAGTTGCGTATTTTATTATGTCGGCGTGTTTCTCACTTGTTAAAGTAAATAAAATCTGACGGGCACCATAACTTTATTGTTTAACATATTCTCGGGTGGTAAGGGCAGAGGTTGTGCGCGTTTAACGACGCTTTTTGCTTCCTTGTTGAGCAGTGGATAGCGAGATGCCTGTACCACTTCTATGTATTGCGCCTGTCCTTTGTCATCAATGACAAAGCTCACCATGACTGTGGCTTCTTGGCGTCTTTTACGTGCCATTGTAGGATAGCGCTTTTTCTTTGCAAGGTGAGCAATCAGCTGAGCTTGCCAGTTTTGTGCAGCGACCAAGGCCAGCTGGGTGTCTTGGCCTTGCTGCTGGGCTTGATTTTGCTGTGCAGGGGCATCGGCTTGTATTTCTTTTGCGGCACTGGCGATACTCTCTTGCTGTTCAGGTTGATCAGTCACGTGTTTTGGTATGTCAGGCTGCTGAATCGGCTGGGGCTTTTGAGGCGCTAACTCGGCCGTTTTTTTAGGCGCACGTTGTTTTTGTGTTTCTGGCTTTGGTGCCGGATCTACCGCTTTTGGCTCTGGTTTTTTAGCTATGTCGAGCCGCCCATCATGTGCCAATCCAATATTAGTCGCCGTGGTATTTTGGGGCTCCAGCGGTGTAGGTATGCTGGCTGATTGCGCTTGCGAGCTGTGCAGCTCTTGAGACTGACTGGCGGCTTTGGCCAAAGGTGCCAACTTAACGACAAAAGGGGCTGTGGATACGTTGGGCTGAGCTGGCGTGTGTGGTTGCCAGCCCCACATCACAATGCCCAAAATAGCAAGGTGTAGCCCAAGCGCCCAAATAAATCCGAACAACCAATCACGCCGAGTGAGCACCTAATTTAAGTCCTCTTCACCGACCAAAGAGACATTAAGGTAGCCAATGTCTCGGAGTGTGTTTAACGTGGCCATTAAATTGCCATAATCGACTTGTTCATCCGCACGAATAAATACGATTTTATCTGGGTTATGTTGGCTTGCAGCATTCAGTGCAGCTGCCAACTCTGAGTGCGATACGGCTTGGTCGCCTAAAAAGAGTTGTAAATCTTTATCTAGGGACAAAATCAATTGATTTTGATCTAAGGTATGCGCTTGTGCTTTGGCACCTGGCAGTTCGAGCGGCACTGACACCGTAGATAAGGGCGCTGCAACCATGAAGATGATCAGTAACACTAACATCACATCGATAAACGGTGTCATGTTGATCTCATTATTGAGTGCAAACTCGTCTTGGTCACCGTCATTCATCATCGCCATATCAACGCAGCTCCAGTTGGCGGCCTGCTAAGACTAACAGTTGGTTTGAAAATGCATTAAGTTGCTTGCGATATAGTGCGATATTACGAGTAAAATGGTTGTACATGAGTACCGCAGGGATTGCGGCCACTAAGCCTAACGCGGTGGCCAGCAGCGCTTCTGCGATGCCCGGTGCAACAACGGCCAAATTGGTGCTATTGGTTGCGGCAATGCCGATAAAGCTATTCATAATGCCCCAAACGGTGCCGAACAAGCCGATAAATGGTGCGGTTGAACCAATGGACGCCAAAGAACCAGTGCCTTGAGTTAAACCATCCGTGAACTCGTCGACACGGGTTTTCATGCGCTGTAGAGCTCGCTCCTTAACCCCTTCAGCTGTGGCATTATTTTTTGCGCCCCAGTCCATTTCGATTAAAACTTCTTCGACTAGTTGCGCTTCCAATGCATGTGACTTGTTTAGTTGAGTGAGATCGTCCTGCTGACGGCTTTGTGCTAACAAATGTGCGAGTCTTTCGCGTGCTGCTTTAATCTGTTTTTGCTTAGTGATGAACACGGCCCAGCATGCGATAGATGCGGCGACCAACATTAACATCACACTTTTTACGACCCAGTCTGCTTGCATAAACATCGCATAGGCAGTCAGAGAGCCTGTTCCAGCGGCTGATGCATTAAAAGCCAGTGACAGTGCTAAAAAGGCGAAAGCTTTTTTCATTTGTTATTCAACCCTGATTTATCTTAAAACGAACCCCTATATTTAAAGAACGGATGAGATTAAAAAAACCATAATGATTTTTTAAAATTTTTTATACGGTGCGCTTGGCGTACGTGTGCCGCCTACTTTTTTGTTCTACTAATGTCCATGCACCGGTGCCAGTCCCCACATACTTGGTGCGGTGTCATCTCGATATCCAGCAAGAGATATTCCGATGAGTTGATCTCGTTCAGCGTTATACATGGGTGGGGGAAAAGGCCTCCCAGCACTTGGCCAACCGACGGGGCCGGTATAGTGTAAAGAGGTTAAGTTATTAACGCTTATTCCTTCCACTGCGGTGGTGGCAAGGCTTGGAAATGTAACCGCACAAAATAAACGACAGAGTTTTTTCTTGGAGACCTATGATTGTGAAGACGTTTGGTCAATTAGGCTGGGATAAAAAGTTCGCTGTTGATACACCATACATATAATGCACATGCATCGAATGCATGGCATCGTCAGTATATTGAAACGTGCAGAGTGCGTGTCAAAATAGGCCCGCCTATGATACAAAATTGCATCGGGGAAACGGCGGGCACTATGACCAAGTTCGATAAGTGTATCAAAATAGGTACAAACATTAAATATCTGCCATGGCATTTGGAATGCGATCGGTGAGTGGTTTGAGTAGGTAACTGAGCATGGGGCGCTCACCGTTTTTCACAAACGCTTGCACCGGCATGCCTGGTTGCAGCACTAATTTTTCTGTTAGTGCATCTTGGTTTACGCGAATGGCAACTTGATAATAAGGCTGCCCAGTGCGCTCATCGTTGATGGTATCTTGCGCTAAGCGTTCAACCTGTCCTTTCACCTTCGGCGTGGTGCTGGTGTTAAATGCACTGAACAACAGGTCCACATCTTGTCCTAACGCAACACTGTCGATGAGATTGCTGGGGATCCGTGCATTGACAATCAATCTTTGTCCTTTGGGGACAATTTCCATTAAAAGCTGCGATTGCGATACTACATCACCGAAGGCGTCTAAGCCGATGACTTGCCCTGCGACAGGCGCTCGAATTTCACTGTTGTCTAAGCTAAATTGTGCAGCCGTCATTCTTTGTTTAAAGTCGCTGATGCTAGATTGATTTTTCGCTCTTTGCTGACTGACTTCTTGACGGTAGCCTTTGAGCGTTTGTTGGTGCTGCGTATCTAGTTCTAATAGACGAGCTTGTTGAGACAATAGTTCTGAGTGCGCATTTGCTAAGTCTGCACGGATCTCTGCGGCTTGCGCTTTGAGTTGGTACAGTTGTTCTTGCGACTGAAATCCTTTTTTCACCAGTGCTTGGGTATCATTGACCCAATTTTCATAAACGTCAGCGCGTTGTTTGTGGCTCGCAACAACGTGCTCAAGGCCCTCAATACGTGATTGGGTCGTGTGTTTAGTGTCTTGCATCAGTTGCAACTGTGTGTGCAGTGCAGCGCGGCGTTGCTCAAATAACTGTTGATTTAATGCCATGGCTTGCTTTGCTTGGGGTAAGTGCACATTGGTGAGCACGTCTGAGTAAAGAAGCTGTTTTGCATCCTGCAACTCAGCATCCAAGCGCTCTTTTTCTGCCAGCGCCATATAGTATTGTGTGGTTGCTGCAGCGAGCTGGCTTTTTGCCACCTTGCTGTCTAACACAAGTAACGGCTCGTCTTGATCGACCCACTGACCATTTTGTACCAGTAGTGCTGAGATCACGCCGTGTTGTGGTGCTTGTATTTGTTTTTTATGCCCAGATACCGCGACCTGTCCATCTACAACAACGCCTTTGTCTAGCGGTGCGAAAGCGCCCCAAACTAAAAATATACCAAGGCTGAGCGCGATCACCGTCCAGCCGAGACGAATGTGTTTGCTGCCGGCAATGTTTTGTTTTGTACTCATGCTGCAACTCCTCTGTGGCTTTGCTTAGCTTGCTGCATGGCCGCAAGTACGTTTTCTTTGGGCCCGAAGGCTTGCATATTGCCTTTATTCAGCAACAAGATTTTGTCACTTAAGCCTAAAATATTGGCTCGATGTGTAATGAAAATAACACTACAACCGGACTGTTTGAGTGTTTTGATGGTGGTTGCGAGCGCCGCTTCTCCGGCATCATCTAAATTGGAATTTGCTTCATCTAAAATCACCAATTTAGGGCTGCCATACAGTGCTCTGGCTAAGCCAATGCGCTGCTTTTCGCCACCAGAGAGTCCCATGCCGCCTTCACCAAGTACGGTGCTATACCCTTTTGGTAATTTCAATATCATGTCATGCACGCCAGCCAAACGGGCGGCTTTGATGATGGCTTCATCATCAATTTTGCCAAATCGCGCGATGTTTTCACTGATGGTGCCAGCAAATAAGCCCACATCTTGCGGTAGGTACCCCAAGTGTGGGCCTAGGCTCTGCTTATTCCATTGAAAAATATCGGCACCGTCTAGGCGTACTTTGCCTGCGCGTGGTGCCCAAATACCTGTGATAAGGCGTGCAATTGACGATTTCCCTGCACCAGAAGGGCCGATGATCGCTAATACCTCACCGGCATTTAGCTCAAAATTGATATTATTAAGCACGGGAGTTTGTGACATGGGCGGGATCAAAGTCGCATTTTCGACGGTGAGTTTTCCATTTGGTGATGGCAAATCCAGTCCTACTTCAAGCGCTGGGTATTGGTGCAATAACGCATCAAGTCGTTGACGAGATAACTTGACGCTTTGCCATTGTTTAAATGCGCCAACAAGTTGCTCAACAGGTGATAGCATGCGTCCGGCCATAATTGAACCTGCGATCATCATGCCTGCGGTGATCTGGCCATCAACAGCCAACCAAGCACCCGCACCTAAAATGACAGACTGCAACGCAAGGCGGAGAATTTTACTGATGGCGGTTAATACCGAGCTTAAATTACTCGCCTCACTTTGGTGACTGATACTGGCTTGATGTTGTGCTTGCCAGCGAGATTGTAAGTTGTGTTGCATGCCCATAGCATGCGCCACCTCAGCATTATTGATGATCCCGCTTGCTAAGCGTGTGGCATTGGCGGTGGCGCTGGAAGAGGCTTGCAGCGGCTTTTTAGCCCAGACCTCATTAAGTAGTGCCAAGATAAACAGAATAACGGTACCGACTAACGCGATGGTGCCTAGTATCGGGTGGAAGAAGAACAGCAACAGCAGAAAGAGGGGGGCCCAAGGGGCATCAAAAAAGGCAAAGACTGCGGTGCCCGTCATGAACTGACGGACTTGATTTAAGTCGTTAATTAGCTGACTTGGGTTGGCGTTTCCAGCTTTGAGTTGATGTTGATAAACAGCATCAAATACACGGGCATGCAAATCATTGTCAAAGCTTTCGCTAATACCGATCAATACGCGGCTACGTATCCACTCTAAAGCACCCATCAGCATGAAAAATCCAGCGACGATGAGGGATATCATTAATAAAGTGTCTAAGTTTGAAGAGCTTAAAACACGGTCATAAACTTGAAGCATATAGATTGCGGGGATCAACATCAATAAGTTAATCACAGCGCTAAATCCGGCGACGTGTATTAAGCTACGCTTTTGTTTGTTTAATGCCTGTTTCAAGGCTTCATTTGGGACTGTAAAAGGCTTCATTATTTGGCCTCTTTACGACGCGATCTTGTCATGCCCAAGGCGCTTAATAATGCCAGTATGCTCCAGTGCAACGTACCGCCATTGCCATAGTTGAGCGTTTCACTTTGTGTTACTTTTGGCTCTGCATTGACATATAAAGTGGCCAGTGAGCCCAATCGAGCGCCAACATCGGCATCGTTGCAGTTGATAGAAAAAGTGTACACGCCAGTTTCTGGCGATATTTTAATGCTGCCTTGGGTCGCAATGGCTTCGTTAGGTACCCAATCGCCACTGGCTACTCCACCTGTCGCAACACAGTCTTCTATGTTATTACCTGCCCAAGTGACCTCTGCTTCTTCACCAAGTTTGATGGTGCCTGGGGTAATGCTCAGTGTCACCGAGCCGGTTGGTTTCATGCCACTGAGGTCGACTTCGAATACAGTGCCAAAAATATCGTTTTCCCATTCCCAACCCGCTTCATCAATAAAGCTGCGGCCACCGTGTAAGGTGGTACCATACATACGGCCATTTTCTGCTAAGTTCAGACCTGTGGGCACTTTGCCATCGACATCTTCGCCGATGCCGCCTTTAAAAGAGTGCACATGTTCAAAGCCACTTTGTACCACATCGCCATTTTCAATCTTAATCTTGTTTAATTGAACACGGTATAAGGTCCCATCTCCTGACATATTTTGCGCTTGAGATGGGTATGTATCGCCTTTACGCACTTTAATTAATTCACTTTTATGCGTGCCTCCACTCATGGTGGTGCCATACAGGAAGCCTGTATCTGTGATCACCATTGGCCCTCTTGGCTGGCTGCCATCTTGGCCGTTAAATGTATGCAGTAGGGTAAACTCTGAACCGTCTTTTTTTAGTCTAAATAGTGAACCATGTGGGTTACTGCCATCGTAATGAGGGAATTCTGTATGGATGAGCTGAGCGGCATCCTGCATGTTTGAGTAATGCATATATTTCCCCCCGCATAAGCCATTGGCATAGACGATAGGTTGTCCGGTAAATGTACTTATACCCTGTGTTTTACAGGTGCCAACTGAGGTTGAGCCATATAAGTAACCAGCTTGATCTTCCGCTAAATAAGTTGCGATTCGGTTCTCTGCATGGCCACCTGTATCCCAAGGTACTTCGCCTTGGTTGAGTGTGAATTCGTGAATTAAATTGATATCAAGGAGAGAGTTGTCTCCGAGCTCTGCTGCGTAAATCGCTCCTACAACAAAATTGTCATCGCTCGATTTGGTATTGAAAAATGGAAAGCCTCTGGGGTAACCCAAATAGCCGTAAAGTGTATTACCACTGAGGAGCATACCACCTGCGGCAGTAAAATCACCGTGAGGATTTTGCGTGAATTGGTGTAATTCTGTGAGTGTATTATCGCTTTCAAGACGCATGAGTCTTGAGTATGTTTTGTGGTCTGTATCGATAAACAGGAGGCGTGCTTGGTCATCAAAAATAGGGTGGACATTTGGGTATTGATTGAGCGTGCTATCAGCATTATCGAACACGATGGTTTTATTGCTGCCATCCGAGTGTACGTAAAATATATTACCCAAGTCATCAATGCTATACAGTCTATCTAGTGTTGGGTGCTGCACAAAACCCACGAACCCCTTGATGTCTTTTGCTAATGCAAAATAATGTCCTTGTACTGGTGCTAATCCCCACATACTGGGCGCTACAATGTCACTGTCATAACGTCCCACGGTCGAAAGACCGATTAGTTGATCCCGCGTCGCATTGTAAACAGGGGGAGCGTAAGGTTTACCTGCACTTGGCCAACCCTCTGGGCCGGTGTAGTGAAGAGATGTGAGGTAATTCACGCTGACACCGTCGACAGCCGTGGTGGCAAGGCTAGAGAATGATAGGGATAACAAGCAGATACAAAGTTTTTTCATAGTAGACTCAATAGATTGCAGATAGCACTGCAGCGAAGCTGCAGTGCTTAATGGGTTAAGCGACTAGGTCAAAATCAGCCAAGCCTGCTACACCAACTGTGCCAATAGTGTCGTTTAGAGTTAGATCGATGCCCTGTTGTGTTAGTAGATCTGTGAAGTAAGTAAACTCAGAGTCTTTTAAGCCATCAACAATGTTGTGTGTTGTGTTAGTACCTTCATGGCGACCAATTACACCCCCTGTTGCATCAAAGCCAGCATTTAGACCAATTGTGTCTAGGCCATCGAAGCTCACTAGATCTTCTGCGAAGCTGTATTCACCATTTGCATTTTGCGTTAGGCCACGACCGAATGAAATTGAAGCAATTTCACCGTACATTGTGTGTGAAGGACCTGCGAAGAATGTGTAGTCTACGTATGAACCGTCAGCGGCTTGGATGATAAAGCCTAGGCTTTCAGTACCTACTTGACCTTCTTGAACATATTGAGTACCAGAAAAAGTACCAAATAGTCCCCAGAAGCCCAGATCTACAGTTGGATTTGGGTTCTCTGCACCAGCAAAGCTACCGATGTTTTCATTGTAATCGGTGTTTTTGAAGAAACGAGTTGCATCTGTGAAGAAGTCGTTTAGGTTACTGAACGTGTAGTTTGCACTGTAAGTTACTTGTATTGACATGGTAATTCCTTAATCGTTAATTATTTAATATTGTTGACCTAAAGGTCGTTGTGAGAAGTACCTGCTGCGCGCCATGCTGATACTTCCGTTGTTATTGGCAAGGGCATGCCCTTGCAATTCGAATTTGGTTTATTGCGCTTTTCGGCGTAAACGGCGACCAATAATCAGTGCACCTAGCGCAAGCATGAAGCCGCCAAATGAACCACTGCTGTCTTTGTCTGCTTCAGGCTCTGGTGTCGGCTCAGGATTTGTGCCGGTATCAGGTTCTGGCTCTGGTTCTGGCTCTGGCTCTGGCTCTGGCTCAGGTTCTGGCTCAGGCTCTGGCTCTGGCTCTGGCTCCGGCTCAGGCTCCGGCTCAGGCTCAGGCTCAGGCTCAGGCTCAGGCTCAGGCTCAGGCTCAGGCTCAGGTTCAGGTTCAGGTTCAGGTTCAGGCTCAGGCTCAGGTTCAGGTTCAGGTTCAGGTTCAGGCTCAGGGTTGACTAACACTTCAAGTGTTTGGGTATACATCTTTTGATCAGTATCCTGACAGGTCAACACATAGGACTTTTCGCCCTCAGAGTCCGGTTCTATAGACTCTTGTCCATTGCTCTCTTTTACCCCTTCCCAATCACCACTGGCGGTACAGTTACTGATATTGATTGATTGCCAGCTTAACTCTAGGCGCTCTCCAACCGTCAGTTCAGTTGTTGCAGTGGTAAAACTTAATGCATGTTGTTTGACGGTAAATTCAAATACGCCACCAGATTCTGTGGTGTTATTACCGTTGGTGGCACCATAGATAGTCTGCTGCTCTTCTAAGAGTGCGCCTGGTGTTAGACCAACAGGTCGGATAGAGGCTTGACCATCAAATTGTTGAACAATTTCAAAGCTATCTTTTGTTTTATCAAGATCTGCGGCGTCTGCGCTTACATTGATACGGAAAAGTACACCCGAGCCTGTTTCATCACCGCCGTTAGAGCGCGTCGTACCATAAATGTTTCCGTCCGCAGCTAACACCAGTGGGCCCGCTGGTAAATGACCATCTTGCGCAGCCGTGATGCCATTTTCTTCGTTGCCAAAGGTATGAAGTAGATTGAAGCTGTTCGCTTTATTTTTATGGAGGCGCCATACCGTTTTAGCTGAAGTACCATATAGCCAGTCTCCATGTTCAACAACGGCGTTGGTTGCCAGCGAATGGTCGTCAATTAACCCATGAAGCTTATTGGTGAAGGAATGAAGTACCGTGACTTCTGAGCTGCCATCTGTCACAACATTGGCCAGATCGACTTTAAATACGGTGCCACTGGCAAAGTCGTCATTGTCCAGCCCGTCATGGCTGCCTGCACCTGCCGAATTCGCATTTTTGTGTGCAAGGCCGTAAATGGCATTGTCGGCTGCACTGAAGATCAAGGCTGCGGGAGATTGTCCTTTGGTATAGATAAACGAACTGCCTGCAGCTTGTTTATATTCATCACGACCGAAGTTGACCAATATGTCTAGTTCACCTTCTGAGCTTAAGCGTAACAAAGCATAAAATTCATCATTGCGCTGTGATGCTGCAAAATAAATATTGTCTTGTGTATCGACGGTGATGAGGCCGTTTATTTCGAAACTGCCACCATTGATATGGCTAATGTCCAGGCCCGATAGCGCATCCTGCATGCCACCTTCTTCGGTCCATACAAATAAGCTTGATTTTGCACCACCAAAGGCTGCACCTAGGCTGTTTACCACGACATTGGTCGTAAATGCACCGATATCATTATTTACGGTATTAATTTGTGTATTAAAATCAGTCAACTTTCCTTCACTCAATTGCGGAGTGAAGTAATAAATTCCTGATTGACCGAGTGTTGTCATCGTGTTGCCAGCACCAGACATCATGCTACCAATCAGCTTACCGCTTTTAGGGTGCAATACCGGTGGCTTGGTGGGCAGCATGCCTTTGTCTCCGCCGAACATAATGGTCTGTGGGTTGCCAAACACATGTAATTGTTGCAGGTTTATTTCAGCGGCAGTTGCCACGTTTGCGCTCATTACGGCGCTACTGATAAGCGCGAGCCTAAAAGCTTTTTGCATGATTTTTACCCTTATCTTAAATTAGAATTTGATGTTGATCCGTCCAATCACACTGCGTCCTGGTGCTACCCAATATGAGGTGCCATTGGCCTCGGCATAATTGAGGTCTTTTAGGTTGTCGACAGACAGACGCAGTTGGAGCTGTGGTGAGTACTGGTAATCTAGCCATAGATCGTAGATTTCCCAGTCAACAACATCTTTATATGCTGAGCCACCTCGACCATCGTTATCTTCTACACGCACGCGCGTACCAAATTTCAATTTGTCTTCGAGTAGCTTGACGCCAATCGTCAAGGCAGCGCTATGCTTTGCAGGCTCGATATAAAGTAAGCCTCCAGATTTTGTTTGACCTAGGTTTGTTTTCGGGAACCCAACTTGGCTGCCCAATGGAAACGGGTCATAGTCGCCTTGGCCTGGGTTAAAGTTCATTTTGGTGTAGTTCAGCTCGGCAAAAATATGCTTTGACTCATAGTCGGCTTGTAGCTCAAGCCCTTCAAAACGAACCTCATCGAGTAAATTGACATAGCTGCGAATATTGCTTCTATCACTGACAGACGTTGGGCTCATGACGGTACCTTGAACAATAAAGTTATCAACCGTATTGTTAAACCAGCCCGCTTTAATCATGAGGTCATGCTTATTGGCTAATTGCATAAACTCAAAGTTGATGCCAACTTCGTTATTGAGAGACTTTTCAGCTTTTAAACCGGGGTTTGGGTAAAATGGGAAGCTATTACCGGCGTGCATACCAAAAAGCAGAGTTTCTGTGATTGCAGGGTGTCTCACCCCTTTGGCCGAGCTTACATACGCCTGTATTTCATCGGTAAAGCGATAGGCTACGCGTACATTAGGCGATATGTATTCGTCATGGCGTGCCACGTCAAAATGAGTAAAAATAAGCGTTTTAGACGGTGTGACGCCCGGCGGGTTGAGGATTGACCCTGAGTTTATTTCTCCTTCACCTTCGATTGAGAAGTGCTCGTAACGCACGCCTGTTTCAATGGATAAATGCTCCCCATATTGCCATTCTGCCTGAGTAAATACGCTGGCAACGGCACGATCGCCACCTGGTGTTGCACCTGTGAACCAAGTTGGATCGCCTGAACCGGGTGTTTGCTGAATCGCTTGAGGTTGTGTCCAATCTCTAAAGTATTCGGTACCGGTATTAAGGATTAATAAAGAGTCAGTCTCTGGCAACCATTGATGTTCGAGACTGAAAAATGCATAGTTTTCTAGCGCCATGCCAACGGTATTGGTCTCAAACTCAAGCGCAAACTCACCGTACGGGTTGGTTTCTTTTCCTGACTCAAAACGGTGCTGTCGCATATTGGTGCGGTTGTAATAAATACTGGCACTTACATCGAGATAATCGGAATTCGGATTCCAAGTATAATCTAATTTAATGGTGTCATTTTTCAGCTTACTGGTTGCACCTGGTGCGCTGTCGGGGTTTGTTTGATCCGTGGTTGAGCCTTCTTCAAAGTCGGCGTAAAAGCCGATATAGCTCAACTTAATTGTTTGTTGGTCATCGATTTTATAACTGGCTTTGAGTAGAGAAGACCATTGATCTTGTTCGGTAAACGCGCTTAACGCATCGAAGTATTCACTTTTACCTGCATTGCCGCCACTTTGACCTGGCTCAAATCGCCCGACGCTTTTTCGGCCAATGGCTGCAACCAGTTCTAAATTCTTTCCCACGCGCACACCCGACGCTAACAGCCCCTGCAGGTGATAGGCATTACTGCCTGTTGCCAAAGAAAGTTTGCTGCCATGCGCTTTCCCTTCGATTGCAAGATCCGCAAACTCAAGCGTCTTGAAGTTGACTACGCCACCAATGGCGCCTGCACCACCGGCATCACCCACTGGGCCTTTGGATATATCGACACTGGACAGTAACTGTGGATCGAGATAAACCGTGCCATTTGCGCCGTGACCACTGCGTTGAAAGTTTTGTCTTGCACCATCAATCATCACATTCACGCGGCCAAAGTCTTGTATACCACGCACGTTGACGGCCACGCCTGGCTCTTGGCGCGATTGTGAGGTGGCCACACCGGGGACATTATAAAAAATATCGGATGTATCTCTCGGTGCGACGCGGGTAAGCTGTGCTTGCCCTAACTTTGTGTCGGAAGAAGCCGATTGATAGATCTCAGTGCGCGCATTAGTACTGGCATAAACATCAAGTGTATCAAGCACAACGGCTTGGTCATCAGCGATTGAACGGATGATGAAACTGCCATTTGCTGTTTTTTCGGCATATAACCCAGTACCAGTGAGTAGCTGATCGAAACCCTCTCTCAATACAAACTCGCCCTTTAATCCAAGCGTCTGTGTGCTGCCAACTTGGTTGGGATCGAATTGCAGTAAGACGCCCGTTTGCAGTGCCAACGTATTCAACGCGTTAGCTAAACTGCCTTTTGGAATATCAAGTTGGTGTGCTTGTTGTGCCAAGGCTACGCTTGGTAAAGCCAGTCCAGTGCACAGCAATGCAGTTAAAATTGAGCGAGGAGTTCGATCGCCTATCATAAATGGTTCTCATTATTATTTAGAGCTACATATAGGACGGGGCAGTAAAAAAAAACAGTACCCAAAAACTAAAAAAATTCGGAATTTTTTTTAGTTTTTGGATTATCTCAATTATTTCAATGAGATAAAGTGGAGGTGATTGGCCACTGATTGATGTTTTATGGTTGGATCTGATGCCAACATTTTCATTGCGAGTTCGATATTGTCAGTCGGGTATACACCAGAAACACGAATATGGCTGAGCTCAGTGCTTTGATACATTAAGATGCCCGGATAATGTGCCTCGAGTGATTCTAATAACACGGTGAGACTAATATCATTGGCAACCAATCGATGGTTTAACCAAGCTAAGCGGATACTCGGGTTGGTTGGGTAAGGGCCTGTTAAGTATCTATCTTCTACTTCCATGGCTTCGCCTTGCTTGCCTGTTACACAGTTATTTTGTGGCAAATAGCACAGTTTTACTTTGGATTCTGTGACGACGACGTAAGTATCTTGTCCGCGTGCTTTGACCGAGAAGCTTGTACCTAGTGCGGTTGCGCTGGTGTCCTGTGTTTGAACGACTAAAGGCCATGATGGGTTGGTGGTTGCGTCTATATGCACTTCACCTTGATGTAGGCGAATTAGGCGGTTTTGGTCATTGAATTCTACATCAATTTGCGTTTGTGCATTTAGGGTTATCACACTGCCATCTTGAAGTGTAATCGTTTGAGTTTGTCCTTTGAGGGTATAGTGATCAGCGGTGATACCGCTAAAACCAAGATGGTTTAATAACAAACCAAATCCCGAAAATAAGGCGATACTGAGAAACGCTTTTGCTGCACCATGACGCTTTGGTGGCTTGTTATCTAACACGTTATTTAAAACGCGCCCATTTAACCCCGTATCGGGTGTATTGAACTCACCCCACAACGCAGTTAATTCATCATATGCTTTTTGATTGTCTGGGTGTAAGTTTAGCCATTGATGATGTGCTTGAATATCTTCGTCAGTTGGCGCGTCCGAATGTAATAAGGCACACCAATCTGCGGCTTGTTTGAGTTTATGTTGGTAGCTAGAGTTTTGTGCCGACATAGTGATCTCTGGGACTTAATCCATCAACTGGCTGTGGCAATGTAAGAGCGTTTGAGCAATATACTTTTGTACCATGCTTTCGGAGACATCAAGCGCAGTGGCGATTTCTTTATATTTCATACCATCTAAACGCGCCATTAAAAACGCGCGTCTAGGTTTATCCGCGAGACCTTCGAGTAAACGAGAAAGGGCTTCTAGTCTTTGCATCGTTTCTAAAACGATTTCACAAGAGGGGGCTTGCGCTTGTGGCAACTCACTTTGCGCCTCGATATAAGCCTGTTCGATGCGTTTTCGACGCGCTTTATCTATGATTAAGCGGTTTGCAATGGTGGCTAAATAAGCGCGAGGCTCTTTGACCTCGAGTAGATCGGTCGATGAAGTCAGGGCCCTGATAAAGGTGTCCTGAGATAAATCTTGTGCATCGTGATGCGAGTGCAGTTTCAGCTTGTTCTGTAAGAACCTCACCAGCCAAAATTGATTATCGCGAATAAACAGATCTATACCAGCGGAATTTGACACCGTTTGTTCCTTACTGTAGTGCATAAATGTAAATAATTATCATTAACAGTACCATTAATAAAGTATTGGAGCAAGCTTAATGTGTCTAAGATAAAAGTTGGCAGAGTAAAAAATTTGCAGGGTTTAAAGTGTGAATTATCACGATAAAAATTAAGTAAAGACGGTTGATTTTGATATCGAGATTGGCCTTTGAATATAGGTTGCATCTGTGGTGATTTGATACTAAAAGTATTGAAAAGTTTAGAAAATTGCTATTTAAAAGCGTGTTTATATTGATGGGAAGTGGCCTTTGTTATTTTTATAAATTAGGCAGTAATAATTATCTAATGATGTGTTCCTTTAGCCATAAGTTGAGCCCTAGTACAATATTAATTATTTAATTTTTTACAATGTATGAATACCTTGAAACCGAGATAAGTGGCAGGGTTTTCAGAAACTAGGTGGATTTATTCTGACAACCATGCGCGTATTGTTATCCTTTATCTTCGAGTGACGTATTACTGGTCAATACTTTCTCAATGGCTTTAAGCATTGGTTGGGCTGTTCGTTCGCTATATCCCGCTTGGGTGTAAGTAACTTGGCCTTGCTGATCTATAACGAGGGTGAAAGGTAACCCGGGTTTTTTTAACTTCCTATAAAGAGTATGCTTTTTGTCGAAAACAAAAGTGACTTGTAGTCCGCGCTTTTCAAATTGTTTCAATAAACTCTTGTATGTTCTTTTTGTTTGACTTAGGTTGCCTTCCTCTCTGGTGTTAACAACAATCACGCTAATTTTATCGTGACCTAATTTGCGTTGTAACCCCTCTAGTAATGGTAGTAATTGTTTACAGTATGGGCACCATGAAGCCCAAAAGGTAACAATGGTAGGCGTGGTATTGCTTCTGTAAATTGGCGTTTCGTGCTGATTTAAACCAAGTACTTGATCAGCACTTATATGCTCTATATTGGCGTTTGCTTTCGCTGTGAAACACAAAATGAATAAAATCAGACTATACCGTAGCATACTTCGCTCCTTGTCATATTAAACCTCAGTCATGGCGATGAATTGTAACGCGTTATAAAAGTAGAACGATATTTTTATGACAAGATAACATGTTGACTGTGTTTTGTTTGTTTATCTCCGGGCCAAGGAGGGAGTGAGGGTGTAGTTGAATAGCTGAGGTGGCTAATGTTTTAGTAGATGGCTGGTGAATACTCAACGAAAAACCAGTAGCACAGTAATAAACAAGAAACCGTGCTGAGCACAATATTTAAACGCTTCTCTTGCTGAGCATTGCCTTGTGCGTTTGGACAGCTGGGCTTGGCAAACAAGTAGTTGCAGATAAAGGCAAACAGCAAAAATAAAGCGATTTGTAACCAACCAAAAGAAAACAGCAAGCCAGATATTATTAGGCTGGCACTCATCCCTGCTGCTGCAAAGTACTTGGCGGGTTTTGGTACAACTTGATATCGTTGCCAATTCCTCAGTATATGGCCGAATCTGGGGTGTGTTAGCAGCCAGTGCTCAAGTCGAGCAGAGGACTTTGAAAAACACCAAAGTGCGATGATCAGAAAAACCGTGGTTGGCATGATTGGCAAAATCGCGCCAATGAATGCAAGTCCAAGTGAAATAATGCCACCGAATAGGTAGGTATATTTCACTAGGTTTTGACGAATGTTACGCGACATGAGCATCTTCTGATTGTGCATAACTCAGCTCAACAAGTTCATTCGCAAACTTAAACGCCGCTTGTGCACCTTCGAGCATCGCTTGTACTTGTGGCTCACTTAGCGGTGCTTCTTCAACACCTTGCATAAATTGACGCCAGTGAGCACCTTGGTTTGAGCCCGCTAAAAATCGAGCGCCAAACTCACTATTTAAGCCTAACTTTTCAGCTTCTTTGGCTAATATGGCGGCTCCAAGTTTTGACCCTTCAATAACATATAGCCAGCCTAGGCTCTCGAACAGGGATGCATCAAGATGTGAGTGTGTTGGTAACGGCTCTGGTTGTGCCATGCCCAAATCTTGAAAGTCTTGTATCAGTTGTGCGCATCGATCTCTATTTTGTAAGTCCGGGATCATGTCAGCAAGTTGCGAATTTTGATATAGCCCAGCCACGTAATCCATTAAGTAATATTGATAGCGCAGAAACTGGCCATAATTGGCTTTGTTCTCAAATGGTGATTGCGCCATGATTTTCTTATCTAACTGATCGTGAACGCTCGATGTTGAAGTTCTTAATTTACTCATTCTTGGGTAGTTGGCAGATCGTAAGTTACTCATTTTATTTAATTTGAATTCATCATATAAATAAGAACGTGCGAGTTGATAAAACCCATAAAACAATTGGTTAATAATTCTTAACCACATGATTTTATTGTTTTTTATGTTTCATGTTAGGTGCGGCTGGTTAAAGACCCAGATAATGCGATAGCAGAATAGGGTGTCAGTAGCGATTTTCAGCACATTTCAAACCATTTTTAATACTTTACGATCAACTTAGTGAAAAATAATAGCCATTTAGATTGGTAACCTCTATATCTCTATCAGGAACAACTATGTAAACAACATGTAAAGGTGAAAGAGATGAAAAAACACTATTTGAGTGCAGTCTCACTGGCGGTAGGGCTGATAGCAAGTCAGGTTTATGCTGCTGATTGCAGCGCCGTAAATACATATCCAGATTGGCCACAGAAAAATTGGCAAGGGCAACCAAGTCATGCTGGTGCTGGCGATAAATTGGTGTATAACAATACACTTTATCAAGCAAAGTGGTGGACAAGTTCTGAGCCTGGAACTGGTTCAGCATGGCAATATTTGGGCCGCTGTGACACAGGTACCCATATCACTCCGGTTGAAAAGTATGGCCGTTTACAGGTGTGTGGCACGGGCCTGTGTAGTGAAGCAAATCAGCGCATTCAATTACGGGGTATGAGTAGCCACGGATTACAGTGGCATGGTCTGGGCAAATGTCTGACGGACAAAAGCTTAGATGTACTGAGTTATGATTGGCAAGCCGATGTGTTGCGATTGAGTTTATACGTTCAAGAGGGCGGGTATGAGACTGATCCAGTTGGGTTTACTAATCAAATGCATACACTTATTGAGATGGCGAGTGCGCGTGGACTCTATGTGTTAGTGGACTGGCACCAACTAGACCCAGGTGATCCAAACTATAATGTGGAGGCGGCTAAAACGTTTTTCACCGAAATTGTCACCAAACATAAGCACCGTAATAACCTCATCTATGATATTGCCAATGAACCCAATGGTGTACCTTGGTCTGCGGTACGTCACTACGCTGAGCAAGTGATCCCGGTGATCCGTAATATTCAGCCTAATGCATTGATCATGGTGGGGACTCATGGCTGGTCTACATTTGGTGCATCCATGTCAGATGGCGATTTACAAGACGTGATAAACGATCCTGTACCATTTGACAACATCATGTATACCTTCCATTTTTACGCCGCCGCACACACGGATTACCACCGTAATATGCTCGATAGAGCGTCGGATATTTTCCCCGTGTTTGTCAGTGAGTTTGGTACGCAGCATTACACCGGTGGCGGTGCAAATGACTTCGTAAGTTCGCAGAAATATATTGATTTGATGGCTAGGAAAAAAATCAGCTGGACTAACTGGAATTACTCAGACGACCCACTCAGTGGTGCGGCATTTAAAGTGGGGAGTTGCGCGTCGCAAAATTTTGCTGACTCCGAACTTAAAGAAGCTGGGGCATGGATCAAAGCAAAAATCTTGGAAGGGCGTTAATTGTCGCGAAAGATGGTTGAGCAGTAGTAAAAGCGTGTGATAACGCGCTTTTACTACTATTTTCTTGGTGGCTTATCAGTGCGACAAAATTTATGGTTATCTCATTCAAATTATTGCTATAAATACACTTTTTTACCTTTTATCGGTATTTTTGGCGTCTTTTTATAAATTCTTTAATTTTCATTTGGATATGACGTGAAAATAAATAATTTTGCAATTGGGTGAGCTGTACTATAGTTTAATTCGTAAAAAAAATGTTTAAGAAAAATAGTGGTGCAGTGATGTTACAAGCAATTGCTCGATTGGTTTCAAGCCATATGACGACCGTTGTATTACTACCATGTTTGCTCTTGGGCGCAGTGATTTTTTACGATGTATCCATGTCGGCTAAACGGATGAATGACGCCTATGATGCAGAGTACAATGCGTTTTTGAGCCATATGGTATTGAGTGTTATTCACGAAACGCAAAAAGAGCGCGGAGCCTCAGCTGGCTTCATCGGCTCTAAAGGTGCAAAGTTTAAAGACAACTTGCGCCAGCAGCGCACACAAACAGACAATTTGATCGCCAAACTCAAACAGGAAAAACTGCAGTGGGACTTGATCCCAGAAATGGCCAAAGAGCTGGCCGAATTTGAGCGCATGTTTGTTAACCTGTCGCAAATCCGCAGCCGTGTCGATGCCTTGTCTATTTCGCTGCCAGAAGCGCTGAAGTTTTACACGGACATTAATCTTAAAGCGCTGCATATGGTGATCACCGCATCGCGGCTGAGCAGCGATCACACCATCGCCACCGAATTAGTGGCCATCTACAACTTTTCTAGCGCCAAAGAATCCTCGGGTATTGAACGCGCCGTTTTATCTAATGTCCTGAGTCGAGATAGTTTTACGCCAGCACTCAAAACCAAACATGTGGCACTGATGACTAAGCAAGATGTGTATTTAGAAGAAGCCCTTGAAGCCTCTCCTCTCGCAATGAAACGCATCTTGGAACAGGCACTGAGTGGCAGTGCCTTTCGTGAAGTGGCCCGTTATCGCAGTGGTGTTGAAAGTAAAAATGACAATTTTGGCCTGGATGCGGAGAGCTGGTTCAAAGCCGCTACAGATCGCATTAACGCACTGAAAGAAGCGGAAGAAAAAGCACTAAACTTGGTGGATGAAACAGCCATTAAAATTCAGCAGCACGCGGTGTGGGTATTGGTCATTGAGTTGATTATTTTAGTCGTCGGCTTGGTGATCACAGCGGCATTGTTTTTTGCGATCCGACTGCGTCGCCGTCAGTCAGCAAAAATTGCTGAAGGCATAGACATTGCCATGTTAAATAAAAACCTCGGCCATGAGATTGGTGTGATTTCTAAAGATGAGTTGGGAAAATCTGCAAATAATATCAACAAATTAACCCGCCAATTTGAAGACGATTTGATTGAGTTTGCGCGGGTGTCTTCCAGCATTGCTAACGCGTCGCAAGAAACGGCAACGGCCATTCAGCAAAGCCAAGAAAATTTAGTGAGCCAGCAATCTGGCATTCAAACAATTGCGTCCGCCTCTGAGCAAATGAGTGCCAACATTCAAGTGATCGCCAATTCTATGAACGAAAATGCGGCGGCAGCAAAAACGGTCACCCAAGAGTCATTACAAGGCCAGCAAGTGGTGGCCGATGCAGTACAAGTGATACAGCAGGCCTCAGATGATATGGCACGCTCTGCACAATCGGTTGACGCACTGAATGAGCGGGTCGGCAGTATTTCTTCCATGGTTGAAATGATAAAAAGCATTGCAGAGCAGACTAATTTGTTAGCGTTGAATGCCGCCATTGAAGCGGCCCGTGCAGGTGAGCAAGGGCGGGGTTTTGCAGTGGTGGCCGATGAGGTGCGCAGCCTTGCCAGTCGCACTCAGAAGTCGACGGAAGAAATATCCGCGTTAGTGAGTGAGTTACAAACCAGCTCCTCAGAGGCATCTGATGTCATTACACAAGGCAAAGAGAATGCGCTTGAAGCGGCGCAGCGTGCAGAAGAAATAAAGCGTGCCCTTGAGCAAATTGTTGAACAGGCTCAACAAGTTGAATTGGTGACCGAGTCTGTGTCGAGTAATACTCAACAGCAAAGTAATGCCATTGATGAAGTGAGTAAAAACATCAATGGGATATTCCAAAAAGCCACTGAGAATGTCAGCGGGGCGGAGCAAATCAACATTGCTGCCACAGACATTGCCAGAGCGGCGCAAATGATGGATAAGTTAATCGCCGAATACACAGTGAGTCAGTCTGTACGTTAACCTTTCATGGGCATACCATGGGTGAATGGTATGCCAATTGTTATTTTGATCTGGCATGATAACTTTGACGTATTAAGCGTTAAATCAATCCAAAACCAACTTTATGCAGTATACACTCACGCCTAAAAAATTGCTCCACAGTAAGTGGACATCAGTTAGTCCAGAGCACAAAGAAAAACACTTTATGGTCACGTCAGTCGAGTTTGATGAAGATGGCAAAGTAATTGAGTGCATGATTGAAGCGCTGATGACGAAGCGCGAAATTGCCATTAATTGGCGTACACTTAAAGACCCTAAAGTATGGAAGATGGGCTGGAAGTAGCCCTAATCCGTGCTGTTTTGTTGCCGATAGGCACTGGGGGTCATGCCGGTGTGTTTTTTAAAGGCGGTGTAAAATGCAGACTTAGAATTAAAGCCAACCAACATGGCCACATCTAAAATGGTTACATTACTTTCCTCGAGACTGTGTTTTGCCGCATCGATACGATGTTGATTTACGAAATCGAAAAAGCGGGTATTCAGTGTTTCATTCAAGGTTTGAGAGATGTAATGGCTCGGCGCCTGAATATGTGCCGCGAGCTTTGGCAAAGATAAAGCAGCGTCTAAATAGAGCTTATCATCTTGCATGGCATGCTGTAATTTGGTGGCAATTCTTTGTGCTTGCTGGGCATCTAAAGCCGAACGCTGATACTTTTCATCACTGCTTGGCATAGGCTCAGTTGATAGAGATTTATCAACGTCATAACACTCTGCAAAGCCAGGCTTTTGCCTTAACCCCCATAGTGACAAACTATACACGAGCAGTAATATCAAGATGGCATGCAAATATGGGCTGAGTGGAATTGGCGTGAGCAGGTTATCAAACACTAAATTAGTGGCGATGAATAGCCATACCCCGCCGACTGAACTTAATAACCAAACTAACCAATGTAGTTCTTTTTGCTCGGTTGATGCAAAGACATCCTTGAGTTTGGCATGATAATCACGCAGCTGTTTAATTATTTTGTAGCAGTACCAAGCAGATTGCAGCACCCAGCTGAGCACAGCAATAAACGTGATGATCAATAAGCCATAGATTAATGTTTGCAGCAGGTCTGGGGCTTGTTCAATCAATGCAAGATCGTCGTTGACCAAAATTGCGTGCTGATAGTGTGTGGGTAAACACAGTGCGATGAATGTAATCGTGCAGCCAATACATGCTGGGAGCAGGTGTTTAATATCATGACGTGAAAGCTGCCATGGTGCATTACTGGTGAGTGCTTTGGTGTATAGCCATAGGCTGGGTGCAATCAATAACAGAGCGGGCAATGACATCAAAAGGTTGATAACTTGCCACTCGATAGAGAGTAATACTTTGCTGACGGGCAACATGGCAATGAGCCCAATGGCGAGCAAACAGACTGCCAGTGGACAGTACACCTGATATGTTCGTACCCGTAAAATTAGCTGATGCACACTGAAAATGATGACACAGAGCGTGGCCACATTGAGGGCAAATAGATCGGGTTGTTCAACAATCATCTGTTTGACAATGACCTTATTGTTGCAAGAAAAATAAGTATATAAAACAAAATAATAAGTAGGTTTTGATACATTGTTTATACTGGGTTTTCTTGGTGTTTTTGTCCTGCCCAATCAGCAAGGACGACCTTTATTTCATCATCTTACATAATCATCGCATCCTTCACCAGATGAATTAAGTAAGTACATAATGCATAGAAAAAATCAACCCACCGCGTTTAATTGGCCTGTGGTCAGTGGCCTACTTTTAATCATGGCGATCCCCGGTTTACCGGCCATCATCATTATTGCGTTAGTGTTGTTGGGGCAAAGTGATGTTTTTGGGATGGCTGATGTCATAAACCCTCAATACTTGGCTGCCCCAGCTGCGATATTAACCCATGCTACGGCGGGGGTGACCTTCTTTTTGACTATGCCTTGGCAGTTTTCACCTCGTCTTCGTATGCGCTACCCGCGCTGGCATATGCGAGCTGGACGCATTGCGGTGATATCGGGCTGCGCGATGGCGTTATCAGGGATATGGTTACACCTTGTGCTATCACCTGATGAACTTGGCGGTCGCTTTGTCTCATTGGTTGTGATGAGTATCGCGATTGTGGGGGCATTTTCAGTCGCGGTTTGGCACATAGTGCGTGGTCAAGTCGACCAGCACAAAAAATGGATGGTGCGCGCGGTAGCAATAAGCTTAGCTGCCATAACGCCACTATTTATCGGCGCGATAGTGCATGTGGTGCTGAGCCATTGGCAAGACACATTTGGGTCACTGCTCACTATTTACCATGACTACGATAGGTTGATTGCTATGTTTATTAACCTACTGGTGATTGAGTGGCTGAGTAAAGAGCCACATCAAACTGGCGTATCAAACGCGGGAATTGTATCTGTGTCACCGCACGAAAAATAATGACGTGACGGGTAAAAAAATGATTCTGAGCGTGATTTGAAGTCTATTATCAATTTATTTTTGAAACTGATTTAAAAATATACACTATTATCAGTACGAGTTAGGTGTATTAAAGTGATAAGCAGATATTTTTGACTCGGCTATCGTGCAAAGGGGAGCGCATGAGTAAAACCATTTTAATTACCGGATCGACAGATGGCATTGGCAAAGCCTGTGCAATTACTTTGTTGATGCAGGGGCATCATGTGTTATTGCATGGTCGCAACCAAGATAAGCTCAATGCATTGTGTGACGAGCTAGCAACGCGCTTTGGCAGTGAGCGTGTTGCAGGATATTGTGCGGATCTGTCTATTTTGGCGCAGGTCTTTGCTTTGGCAAAGGCTGTCAGCGTGGAGCACGCTCAGTTGGATGTATTAATCAATAATGCTGGGGTGTTCAAAACCGCACAAACCTTGACTCCTGATGGGTATGATATGCGCTTTATGGTCAACACCATTGCGCCTTACATCTTGACGCAAGCACTGTTAGACATAGTGCCAGAACAAGGGCGAATCATTAACTTATCATCTGCGGCTCAGTCACCATTTGAGGTCAGTGAATTATTAGTGCCCAGCAACCTCTCATCGGGGGCGGTGTATGCAAAAAGTAAATTGGCGCTGACAATGTGGTCAATGTGTTTAGGTGCACAGTTAAAAGCAAGTGGTCCGTGTGTGGTTGCGGTGAATCCCAAGTCTTTTTTAGGCAGTAAAATGGTACAAGAAGCGTATGGCATGCAAGGCAGTAGCGTGCAACTGGGGGCAGATATTTTAGTTGAAGCGGCTTTATCTGAGCGCTTTGATGAAGCGGGCGGACTGTATTTTGATAATGATATTGGTGAATTTAGTCCACCTCACCAAAGTGCCTTGGATCAAGATGTACAGGTTAAATTAATGGAGGCCTTAGAGCGACTGCATCAACAAGCGAAGTCAGTTTAGTCCCAATAAGGGACTTTTCCGATATACGCTTTGAGGTAATCAATAAACACCCGCACTTTGGGGGCTAACATGCGAGAGCTTGGGTAGACCGCCCACAATGCGGTGTCGTTTACGAGGGGAGACCCCTTTAACACCTGAACCAACTTGCCTTCTTGTAGTGCTTGATAGGCACACCACATTGAGCACAGTGTGATCCCCATACCGCGTATACAGGCATCTCGAATGGCTTCGCCATTGTCTATATGCAAACCACTGATGGGTTTGAATTTGATGTGCTGAGTACCACCTTCAAACACCCAGTGATCTATGCCGGTTAAGTTAATTAAGGGGTGGGTGTTAAGCTGCTCAATCGACTCGGGCGCACCATGCTGGGCGATATACTCAGGCGATGCACATAAAATGCGCTTATCGCTGGCAAGCTTGCTGGCGATCAGTGAAGAGTCGCTCAGTGCGGCATTGCGGATCGCCACATCGAAACCACCTTCAACCATATCAACGATGCTGTCACTCAAACGGAGATCTATCTTCAGTTCTGGGTAGCGCTGTGTAAATTCTGCCAATGCTGGCACGATGTGCATTCTTCCGAATGAGGCGGGCGCGGTGATCCGCAATGTCCCCTGTGGTGTGTGACTTCCCGCACCAATGGCGGCTTTAGCGACTTCAACACTTTCTAGTACAGATTCTGCATGAGGTAAAAAAGCCAGCCCTTCTTCCGTTAAAGCCACTTTGCGGGTGGTGCGATAGAGCAGTTGTGTTTCCAGAGTTTCTTCTAACTTATTAATGTGGGCGCTGGCAACCGCCGCAGAGAGCCCGAGTTCTTTACCTGCTAGGCTAATGTTATGCGTGGCGGCGATTCGGGTGAATAACTTTAAATGTGCAATGTTCATTATCAATCAAATCTAAAAACTGATTGTATTTATATCGATATTATCAAAAGTATAGTTAAAAAATATACTGTTTGTATTCACTGAACGAGGATTTAATCATGAAAGCAATGGTCATCAATGAATTTGGCGGTACGGACGTATTTACACAAACAGAAGTGGCGAAGCCAGAAGTCAGCGCAGGGCAGGTTCGCGTGAAGGTTATGGCGAGCAGTATTAACACGGTAGATATGATGATCCGTGAAATGGGACCAGCACTGCCACTATCACCTCAACTTCCTGCGATTTTAGGTATGGACTTTGCTGGTGTGATTGAGTCAATTGGCGAGGGAGTGGAGAGTTTTCGTGTCGGTGATGAGGTCTATGGTTGCGCGGGTGGACTGGCTGACTTGCCAGGGGCATTGGCTGAGTACATGATTGCCGATGCCAATCTAATTGCACATAAACCGACTTCATTGAGCATGCGTGAGGCCGCAGCACTGCCATTAGTTGGGATCACCGCATACGAAGGGTTGGTGCGTGCGGGTGTTGCACAAGGTCAGCGCGTACTTGTGCATGGTGGTGCCGGCGGTGTAGGGCATGTAGCGGTGCAGATAGCATCACATTTTGGTGCCGAGGTGTATGCAACCGGTTCTAAACCGGATCAACTTGATTTAATAACACGTATGGGGGCGACGCCAATAAACTATCAAACAGAATCGGTCTCCGATTATGTGGCAACGCATACGCAAGGGGCAGGTTTTGACGTGGTGTACGACTCGGTAGGCGGGGCAAACTTATTGAACTCGTTTGAAGCGGCTGCGCTCAACGGCCAGGTTGCGACGACGGTGTCGCTGGCTGAGATTGATTTATCTGTGGCGCATTTTAAAGGGTTGTCTTTGCATGTGGTCTTTATGCTTATTCCCATGCTTCACAATGTGAAACGCGCGGACCATCACCATATTTTGGCGAGCATGGCTGAGATCGTAGATGCAGGTAAACTCAGCCCTGTTTTGGATGCATCCGATTTTAGTTTTGCGCAAGTGGGCAATGCGCATGCGCGTTTGGCCAGCGGCCAAGCCATGGGTAAAGTGGTCGTAAGCAATCATTGGTAGCCATTACAGACCACGATTTGTTGCAGCAATTAAAATTAGGTGCAGATTTAACAATGTACCGCTATGATAAAATTATGTATCTAAGCGTATGAGTTGTCAGTGTCTTTTTATCTATTGTCGTTATTGTTGATGTTTGCGTTATTTGGCGTAGCATCGACTTATTTGTTGCGCTTTATGTATTGTTATTGGATCAAAAAGCGTTTGGTATTGTCTTATTTGGGATCGGCAGGGTTGTGTGTTTTGCTGGTCGTCCCATTGCTGTTACTGAACCACTTTTTGGTGGGGTAGGCAGTGAAAATACTCACTGCCTATCAGGTCATTTTAATACGATGGATTGGCATTCATTGCTAATACACAAGGCTTGCACCGGTAATACGGGTTCGCAAATCTCGCTGGCAATTTTATTTTGGTTTTCAGATTGCTCTGCTAAAGTGACGGCTTTCGCTGCGCGTTCAACGTCTGCTTCATTCACATTCCGTGACGAATACACCAGATAGCGGCTCGGTCCGCCACAAGTCAACCGTTCTCCAACAGGGATCACTTTACATTGAAAGCTGGCATCACACCCTTTGTCTGCAATTATCTGTTCAAGCGAATCGCCGGAATGGGCCGCGGCAGATTGTGATCCTGAGTCGGTGGCTACACAGCCTGTCAGAAACATCAGTGATAGACCAAAAGCAATGCCGAGTTTACACTTCATCGATAGTCCCTAGTTGGTGATTTATTAGTACCACCTAGTGTAACACAAGTATTTTCAACACATTGAGTTGTTGGCTGACGTAAATGCTCACAAATGCTGATCATGCCGTGTTTGGCATTGTACTGCGCCTCGCTATCGGTGAGTTTCTTAGCCAGTTCGTAAACTTTGTTTTGATCCGCGGTTTTTGTTGAGAATAACAAGTAGCTAGAAGGCCCACCGCATGCGCGGCTACCCACAGGAATGGCCAAACATTGGCTGTTACTGTCACAGCTTTTGTCTTTGGTAATGAAGTTTAAATATTTGTGTTGATTTTGGATCCCAGCTTGAGAAATTTCATCCTCGTTATAATGGGCAATGGGCTCCGCTTTGGTGATCATTTTAGCCGGGGCGGGCTTGCCATGGCCGGTATCATGTCGTACCGCTGATTTAGTTTGTAGCTGCGCCGGTGCCAGTTGTTTTTTATTTTGCTTAACCGGTTGTTCTGCAACTTGTGGCTGCGCTTGTTGTGACTGAGATGTGTCAGAGCCGGCCTCTGTACTGGAACATCCTGAAATAACCAATAGGCTAGCAAGTGTTAGCTTAAATGCGTTCATAATCTATCCTGTTTTTTTTTAACAGTGTGCCGTGCTTTGTGCAGAGATACAAGCGCGGCACGCTAGGGGTTGAGCAACTAATTGAGTGATAACTGACCTAATTTAGTGGGCCACAGCTCGCCTGTATCATGGCTGAATAGCCTCAGGCGAGTGTTGCACAAACCCTGTATAAGATTAGAGCGCTTTTTGCTTATAGACCACCCTCGGTCAGTTTTTGTGGATCAAGCAGTGTTTTAAGCTCATCTTCACTCAGATCTGTGTGCTCTGCAGCCACTTCAATAATTGGACGACCTTCTTTGTAGGCTAATTTTGCAATCGCTGCGGCTTTTTCATAGCCGATCACCGGATTTAGCGCAGTCACTAAAATTGGGTTACGCGATAGTGCACGTTGAATGTTCTCTTCGTTTACCTTAAATGTTGCGATGGCTTTATCAGCGATTAAACGAGAGATGTTTGCCAACAGCTCAATGCTTTGCAAGATGTTGTAGGCAATCACAGGTAGCATAACGTTAAGCTCAAAGTTACCTGACTGGCCACCAACCGTGATTGTGGCATCATTACCGATCACCTGTGCGCTAACCATTGCGGCCGCTTCAGGAATAACTGGGTTCACTTTTCCTGGCATGATTGAAGAGCCAGGTTGCAGTGCTTGCAGTTCAATCTCTGCCAATCCTGCCAATGGACCTGAATTCATCCAACGCAAATCATTGGCAATTTTCATATTGGCAACTGCTAATGTCTTTAATTGGCCAGACAGTGCCACGATGGCATCTTGTGAGCCAATGTTGTAGAAGAAGTTTGGACTCGGGTTAAAGCGAATACCGACGTTGCTGCTTAAGTAAGTATTAAATGATGCTGCAAATTGCTTGTCTGCGTTCACACCAGTCCCTACCGCTGTGCCGCCTTGGCCCAACTGGTACACTTTTTCTAGAGATGACAAAATGCCTTCGTACGCTGAGTCAATTTGTTGTTGCCAACTGCTGAGTGTTTGGGCAAAAGTCACAGGCATCGCATCCATCAAATGTGTACGACCTGTTTTTACATGATGGCCTACTTCTTTGCTCTTTCTTTCAATAGTTTGTGATAAATGTTTCAGCGCGGGTAGTAGTTCATAGACCGCAGAAGTTGCACTACTGACATGAATCGCCGTTGGGATCACATCATTAGAGCTCTGCCCCATGTTCACATCGTCATTGGGGTGGATACTCAAGCCACTTTGCAGGCTGGCAAGGGTGGCGATCACTTCATTGGCATTCATGTTTGAACTGGTGCCAGAGCCGGTTTGAAATACGTCGACTGGGAATTGGTCTAGATGAGCACCATCAATGATTTGTTGACATGCCGCCGCAATCGCTTTGGCTTTATCTTGATCTAGATGACCTAGTTGCGCATTCGCTTCTGCTGCGGCTTGCTTGATATAAGCAAGTGCACGCACAAAGCTGGTTGGCATGGTTAAGTCGCTGACTGGGAAGTTATTCACTGCGCGCTGTGTTTGTGCTTGGTACAGTGCGGTTTCTGGTACTTCTAAAGTACCCATGCTATCAGATGCGGTGCGGTAAGTGGTCATACTGACTCCTAGTTAAAAGGATTAAATTCGTGGCTGATGATCCTAGCTTCGCGTTCTAGGCGGTAAAAAGGCGCCATAGAGCGATGTTGTTTTTTATAAAAACGTTTTAGTGCTAGAAGCGGTTTATGAAGTTGCTCAAAGCACTGTTGTCGAAAGCTCTGATGAACAAGCGGATCTGCAATATGGTTAAGCAATTCAAAAAAGACACGTCGTAAATAGAGTTCTTGCAATAACACGCATGGTTTTTTTTCATACCATTTTGCCAGCTTGAATCCATCTTCGATAAAGTTGGCCACGTGCACAGGGGCATCTAAGTAAGGGCGTTGACATTGTGTATCTAAGCGGGGTTGAAACTGACATAGAACTTGCGGTGTAACCATGACGTATTATATTTTAGTGTAACGATAATTATTATCATTACACTAAAATAGGAGATTGGCAACCCTTATGCGGATTGGGAGTGATGGTGTTATTGTCAGTTGTAGCCCAAGATAAATTGTTCTGTGGTTTGATCTTTTTCCTGCTCCTTACTGCTGAGCATATCGGCGACTTCTTGTTGATAGGTTTGTTTGGACTCAGCGGTTTCTTGCTCAGGGATATGGCCTAAGCTTTGATTGGGCATATGTGTCACTTTTGAATACTTCATATTGGTATCTCCATACAGGGTTTTTGAACGGGTACACTAGGTACTTATAGTCAATACCAATGTTTTTTGCATACCATATACCAAATTTTTTTTATTCATATTTATCAGCGTAGTAAATAGACATTCAGAGTCACTCACTGCAAAATGAGAATCATATTGCGCCAACTCGGCGCGGAAGTGTTCTATTTAGGTGCAAAATGACAAAGCCATACTCGCAAGCATGTGAAAATAATAAAGGGCCAATTTTAGCGTATTTAGCGCCTTTCATCGGTGAGAAACGGAGTGTATTAGAAGTTGGATCCGGTACTGGCCAACATGCGGTGCATTTTGCCAAAGCACTTCCCCATGTGGTCTGGCAAACCGCAGATCTGCCGTGTAATCATGCGGGAATTATCAGTTGGTGTGAAGAAGCTGCGCTTGATAATTTACGTCTCCCCCTCGTACTTGATTTAAATCTGCAATGGCCCGTGGCACAGGTGCCCGTGATTTATACGGCGAATACGTTGCACATTGTTTCTAAAGCACTGGTAGAGCGCTTTTTTGCAGGTGTTAAGCGTCACCTTGCGAGTGACGGCAAGGTGGTGATCTATGGTCCATTTAACTACCAAGGTGCATTTACGTCTCAAAGCAATGCCCAGTTTGATGCATTTTTAAAGTCTCGTGACCCAGACAGTGGGATCCGTGATATTGAATGGATCACGGAGCTGGCCGCAGCAGCACATCTTAAATTGGTGGCTGATCATGCAATGCCAGCCAACAACCGACTACTATGTTTTGAACGGCAGTAGTGTCTTGCACTGGTGTGCGTAATGAGCAATTTGGCTGCGCTCGGTATTGATAAAGTCATCAATCGCTTGGCTGAATAAAGGGTGGCAGATGGTGTGATATGAGCGCGTAAACACCGGCTCAAACCCTCTCAGGAGTTTGTGCTCTCCTTGTGCACCAGCATCAAATCGGGCCAGATTATGTTCAATGGCATAGTTGATCCCTTGGTAGTAACAGAGCTCGAAGTGTAAGTGCTCACTATGTTCTAATGCACCCCAATACCTACCATATAATGTATCGTTGTCTTGCAGATATAAGCTTGCAGCAACCAATTCCTGTGTATCGGATTGGCCGTTTTTCCGGTAGGCACAGCATAGTTTTACTTGCTCAGGGATGGCATTGAATAACAGCTCGAAAAAGGCCCGTGTTAAGTAGCCATTATGTCCAGAGCGTTTACGGTAGGTATGACAGTAGCATTGATAAAAGAAATCGATGATATCTTTATTAATGTTTGACGTATCAAGCCAGACAATGGAGAGATCTGTGTTTTTAACCTTATCTCGCTCTTTGTTTATCATTTTGCGCTTACGTGCTTTCATCGTCGCTAAAAACGCATCAAAATTTGCATAATTCTGATTGTGCCAATGGAATTGCACCCCATGGCGCTCGAGTAGCTGCGTGCTAGACCAAATCTCCTCATTGCGCGGGAAATTGACATGCCAGCCTGACCAAGCCTGTTGTGCAGCTTCGTCATCGAGTACAGATTGAATGAATTGATAAAGTGCTTCAGTGGGCGTTTCACATAAAAGTCGCGGACCGACGACTGGCGTAAATGGTACACCGGATAACCACTTGGGATAGTAATCTAGATTATGGCGCTCATACGCTTCGGCCCATGCCCAATCAAATACATACTCTCCATATGAGTGACTTTTAATATACCCAGGCAAAATGGCAACTGGGTGTGTGGTGTCGTGCTGGTATATCACTAAATGATAAGGCTGCCAGCCTGTTTGACGGCTTACACTGCCGCTGAGTTCAAGGGCTGACAACCAAGCATAATTAGTAAATAAACTATCACCGGCCAAATGCTGCCAATGTGCTTGCTCTATGGCGTTAATGCTGGTCACAAACTGATGGCGATACGGTTTAATGGACATGATGATTTAAGAACTCACTCAATTGCTTAACCAAGCCCGCGTAATCAGGGTTAAAAGTCACTCGCGCGAATGGCATATGTGCGGATTTATTGGTGCTGTGGTGTTCGCCAAATATGATTTGCGCGGCTGATTTACATGTTTGATAGGCGGTGGCATCTTCAAAATAGCTGCCGCAATGGCGATATGCGCCTTGTTCACCATAGTAAGGGTGATTTTGTGGTATGAGCAAACCAACGTGAGACATATCGATGACCTTGTCTAGCTTATCAATGCGTGTGAGTGTAATACGTTGGTCAAGCTCAATGGGATTATTAGCATATAGTCTTAATGCGAGTGGGGCACGATGTGTTTTTGCCCATCGCGTGAGCAAATTCAATGTGGCTTGGCTGACTATGGTGGCATCAACATCACTCATGATTGTCAAGATGGGCAGATTTTCTGGCACGTTACTTTGCATCATATCGACCATGACATTATGTACCAAAGTCGCAGCGGCAAGTGGGAAAGACTCATACTTGGCAAAATCAAGGTCTGCATCTTCGTCTAGCCAATTCATAAATGGTAGCCAGTCTACCCACTGTGCCATCCAACTGTTTTTGTTATGCGACTCTGTGGCAGGGGCTACCAATGTCAAGGCTTTTAGGTTAGATGGTGTGCGCTTTTCAATCTCAAGGGTTGCTAATGCGCCACCAGTGGAAAACCCCATGATGGCAAAGTGTTTGAAATCTTGGCTGGTACGTTCAATGGCATAGCGTACATGGCGTTGCCAGTCGCGATTGGTCACGCGTCTTAAATCATCTGCTCCAGTGCCGTGACCAGGTAATAGCACGGTTCTAACGTTATAGCCTTGATGATATAAATCTTGCGCGATGGCATTAAAAATATAGGGAGAGTCAGTTAAACCATGGATCAATAAGATGCCTTTGTCTTGATTGCTATGTAACAACTGGTAAGGGGCGATATGATCAATGACTTGAGTTTGCTTCGCTTGGGCGGGCACCACAGAAGCCAATGGGCAGGGCAGCTCTGCACGTTTGTTACGCTGTAAGATTAATGCTCTGGTGGCATTGATGTAATCAGCATACGGCATATTTTTTGTCAGCGTTAGGGCGGCGGGGCCGACATTCTTGGCATAACGGTACTCGCCTGTCTGTATACCTTCTAAGTATTGTTGATGATCTGCGGGCAGTGTTGTGCAGTCTTGTGCTGTTGCACTGACTACCCACAGGGTTGAGATTAAGCCGATGAATCTTTTGAGCATATTTGAGCGTAATGAGCCAGACATGCTCCTAGCTTATCGCGATCAAGGGGTTTTGCAAGGTGGCTGTTAAATCCAATGGCCAACGCATAGGCTTTGTCCTCAGGCATGACATCTGCGGTTAAAGCCACGATGGGTAAAGTGTGTTGGTCAAATTGCTGCCTGAGCGTTGAAGTGGCTTGATAGCCATCCAATATGGGCATTTGGCAGTCCATCAAGATCAAGTCAAACTTACCTTGTTGGGCGGCTGCAATGGCTTGCTGACCATTGGCAACCAATTCGTATTTTACGCCAAATGACTCTAACATTGACTTGATCACGATTTGATTCACAGGGTTGTCTTCGGCCACCAAAACACAGAGCCTGGCAATGTGCGTTTCATCAAATTTAGGTGGCGACGGGCTGATGGCTTCGCCAAATGGGCAGCGAAGTGAGAAGTGGAAATGGCTACCGATATCCACTTGGCTATCTACGCGTAAACTTCCGTCCATTCTGTCTGATAATTCCTTACTGATTGCCAAACCCAATCCGGTACCACCAAAGCGCCGAGAAGTAGAGTTATCTGCTTGTACGAAAGGCGAAAAGATATGTTCAAGGTGCGCTTTATCAATGCCAATTCCCGTGTCGGAAACACTAAACTGTACACGATAATCAGACTCACTTTCCGTCACTTCGCAGTGCAAACTGACTTGACCACTTTCAGTAAATTTAATGGCATTACTGCATAAGTTGATCAGCACTTGTTCTATTCTCAGCTCATCGCCTTTGAGCCAAACGGCATGATCGACATTACTGTATATCCGCCAACTTAACCCCTTTTCTTTTGCACTATTAGAAAACAGGTTGTCCATATGCCCAAGCAGCTTTTGTAAGTCAAAATTGTGCTGTTCGATATGTAGTTTATTGGACTCGATTTTAGTAATATCGAGAATATCATTGACCAGCCCTAACAAGGTTTTAGCAGACATATTGATGTGCTCAATATATTTTTTTACTACCTCTAAAGACTGTGAGGTTTGTGTTAAAGAAGCGAAGCCGATCACCGCGTTGAGTGGCGTACGGATCTCATGACTCATATTGGCAAGAAAGCGGCTTTTAGCTTGATTAGCTTGTTGTGCATCTTGCAGGGCAACATTGAGTGATTCAGTGCGCGCAGCAACCAAGTGGTTGAGGGCGATATTTTGATAATTGTAGAGCAATACAATAAAGGTGATCAGGGCGCAAATACACAACTGCAGTGTTAACAGCCAAATCGTTTGCTGGTGGTTTAAGTGGCTAATATAACTGTCTTTGATAGCTAAAGTTAAGCGCCAGGTTTGGCCTGCAAAGCGAATCTGTGTGCTGTAGTGAGTATCTGTATGATATGGGGTTTGCGCAGTATCATAATTGCTAAAAAAGGGCGTTTCACTGTTACCATCGTAAAAGGCGAGATCGTAGTTGTTGGCTTGTGTCATTTTGAGCACAGAGGTCAGTAAAACGTCGGTTTGTACCACCCCAATGGCATACCCTATGATATCGGCGTTGAGCGTTTGTTGTTGTGTGTCGTTGTGGCGAAATACAGGCGAAAATAGCACATAGGCTGGTTTCGCAGGTTGAGTCTGCACCAGTTTTACAACATTGGTAGCTCTTGGTTGCAAAATGATTTCAGGGTCTTCTAACGCAGCTTTACGATTCGCTCTTGAGTAAATATTGAAGCCTAAAGAGGCAAAGTTCTCCGCTTGTGGGGAGACGTATTTCACCACAACCATGGGATCGGTGTCATTAAGCGATGGGCCATGCAATGAAACTTCTTTGCGATAGAGCGTATCGAGCTCTTTTTGTAAGGTATGTGCCTCTGATTGTGGTATACGCTGCCCCCAAGAAACGGCAAACAAAAATGGATAACGTGACCTTTGTTGCTGTGCAATTTGCATAAATTTGCTGTGATCAAACTGAGGTTGGGATTGCAACTTGGCAGCAACCCCTTGTACCGCAAGCATACTGAGATTGACGTGCCGCAATACCACATTTTCGATGATATTGACTTCGCGTTGCGCTTCTCTTTGCGCGGCTTTTAAATTACCTTGATTATACAAGTAAGTGGTTGACGTTGCAGAAATAAATAGAATTGAACAGGTCGCAAATAAAATCCGTTTATGCTGGTAGCCGCGCGGAGTAAACACGGTCAAGTTTAAAAGCATCAGTAGCAAAGGCGTAAAAATTAAAATGCCCAAGCTGTCACCCAGCCACCAAGCAATGACATTTTGCCAGTGCTGTGAAAAAGCATATTGTGGATTAAACAGGCTCAAAGCGAGCATACCGATATTGGCTGACGTGACATTGGCAAATATGCCAACCAAAAGAACATAGTAGGCAATATTCTTTCTTGAACGCATCAATAGCGGGTCGCCAAGCCATAACCGCATTAAATATCCACCGAATAAGCCCTGTATAACCGCGCCTAATGCAACCACCGTCACTTGGATAATGTCGCTGTAATGCGCGATGTGTGTTTGCAGTCCAAAGTAGGTGGTCCAATTAAACAAGACTGACGCAATAAATATGGCTGGTGCAAAGCGCCACCCCCATAAAAAACAACCGACTAGGGCAATGCCTGCAGGCAGCCAAATGGGCAGGACTTGGTCTTGAAATGCGATAAGCGTGAAGAGTTTCCCAAAGCCAAAATAACCCAGTGCTAAGCCGATATAGGCAAAAGCATGATGCAGTGGCGAGCGGAACTGAATGTGCATAAGTTAAATGCCTTTAAAATTCATAGTGGCACTCCGCGTTTGTTAAAGGTCTGCTTCAACACAATGGTTGATTCAACAGCTGCAATAAACTCTAAAGAGGCGAGGCTATGTTTAACAAAGTGCTCATAACTAGGTAAATCCTCAGCGAGGATTTCCAACAAGTAGTCGTGGCTACCTGATACGACGGAGCAGCTTCTGACTTGTAGCAGTGCATCGACATGATTTTCGAAGCTTTCTGCTGCTTTTACTGAGTTTTTAGTCAATCGAATAAATGCGTAAACAAGCACAGAATAGCCGACAGCTGGCGGCGATATATCGGCATGATACCCCAAAATCACGCCATCTTGCTGAAGTTTTTTTACTCGGCGTAAGCAGGGGGTATCAGATAAACTAGCTTGCTCTGCAAGTGCGGCATTACTCAGGCGGGCATTTTGCTGTAATGCGCTGAGTAAAATTCTATCTTTATTATCAATGTCAGGCATATTAGTTAATTCTGCTATTTTTTTGCGTTTAAAGTCGATATTCCACTAATTGAGTTTAACGATTAATAAATAATTGGCAAATATCCCTTCTGATGTTTTGTTAGCCTGTCATTAATGCACTTTTCAGGATTTAAATCATGACAAAAAAAACAAAAAACTTTGATGACTGGATAAGAACTGAGTTTGTCATGCTGAACGATAAGTTAGAGGCACTCTATCGTGAGCAAGATGATCCGGCCAACGTGGAAGGGGTTGGTGATGAAACAAAACAGCAGTTGCTGTTGCAGGGCCAACATTATATTGAAGCTTTACTTAAAGAGGGTAATACCGACGAGGGCTTTGATAATGCGTTTGACCTACTTGGTAATGTTGGCTTGTACATGGCTTCATGTCGTCGTCATGAGTTGACAGAGCCAAGTAGAGAGCGACAATCCCCTTTAAAAGCGGCTTCGGCACTAGCAATGCATATTGGTTCATCTATAGGTGTGACGCCAAGATTTGCAACAGCACATCTAACAACACACAATACGGCAATTAATGGTATATACAAGCGGTTTACCAGCGATCCGGCAGAGAAGCTTTTTATCGACTATAACACCCGTGGTATTTTGGCTTATAAGCGTGCCGCAGAGGCGTTGTTAAAAGTACAGCCGCTGGGGATTTCACACCCTATGGCACCGATGTTGCTGGAAGAGGTGAAACGCGCGTTAGTGGATGTCATTAAGTCAAATCAGGCGCTGTTTCAACAATTAGACACGGCCTCATTTTTCTATGTTGTGAGGCCATACTACAAACCTTATCGAGTGGGTAAAGAGATCTACCGAGGTGCAAATGCGGGAGACTTTGCAGGGATCAATGTCATCGATATGATGTTGGGGTTATGTCAGGCAAATGACGTCGATTATGCGCAAATCTTAGTTGAAAAGCTGCTTTATATGATGCCAGAAGATCAGGCGACACTAAAAGAGTGTATGCGATTGCCAAATTTGCTCGATGCATTTTTGGACGCGCAGCAACATAGCCATGAAAATTGGTATCAAGAATCACTGAAAGTGTTTTTACAAGCGTGCAAATTACACGGCGATACGGCCATTCAGCACCACAATCAATTAGTAGAAAAATACATCTGTGGCCCAGCTAAAAACTTAGCTAATCAACATCTCGATAAAGTGACTGCCAGCGGGCCACCGCTACAAGTGCTATTAGGCCAGCTTGAAACCTTACGAGATAAAAGAGCCGCTGCGAAACGCACTGATCTTGAGACGCGATATGTTGATTTAAACAGATTACGTCAGTCTTTGAAAAACGCTGAGGTAGACCATGCAAGCTGATGACTTTTTTATGCCACAGGGCACTTATTTATTGAGTCATTCTGTTGGGAGAATGCTTAAAACGGCACCTGCGTATTTTACTGAGCAGTTTGTTACTCCGTGGCAGCAGCAAAATCGCGAGCCTTGGGCACAATGGTTGGAAGGTGTAATGCAGTTTAATCAGGCATTGGCGCAGTTATTCAATAGCCATGCGGATAATTTTTGTCCTCAGTCTAACTTGTCGAGTGGCTTGACAAAATGGTTAATGAGCCAAGCATCATTTCAAAACAGGCGGGTACGGGTGTTGCTTAGCGAAGAAGATTTTCCGAGTATGGGGTTTGTATTACAACAAGCACTGGATGACGTTGAGCTATGTTTTATTCCGATGGGCCAAGACATGAGTGATATTGCTAGTTGGCAAGCGCATTTAAATCAACACTACGATTTGGTATTTGTCAGTCATGTTTACTCTAACACCGGTCAGCTAGCGCCCGTTTCAGACATTATCCCAATGGCGAAACAATGGGGCTGTAAAGTGGTTGTGGATATTGCGCAATCTGCTGGCATATTGTCGGTAGATTTGTCCGCATGGCAAGCTGATTGTGTCATTGGGTCTTGTGTAAAGTGGTTGTGCGGTGGCCCTGGGGCTGGGTTTATTTGGGTGCCTTCTGCATCTTTGGCTGAGTGCCAACCAAAAGACGTGGGTTGGTTTTCCCACCAAAACCCATTTGAGTTTGATATTCATCATTTTGCAGCACATGAAACGGCATTGCGCTTTTGGGGCGGCACACCTTCAGTTGCACCTTATATTATGGCGGCCAATAGCATTGAAAGATTAGGACGTTTTGGCGTTTCCAAGATCCGCGAGCACAATCTACAGTTGCTAGAACACATATGGCAGGCACTGCCACAATATTGTATTTCACCAACCGATGCTGACTTGTGCTCAGGCACTGTGATTATCAATACCGGAGACAATCTCAAGCAATGCTTGACTGTTTTGACTGAGCATAATATTGCAGTGGATTCGAGGCGATATGGTTTGCGCGTTTCACCTCATATTTATAATACCGAGATTGAGATTGAGCAGTTCATTCGTGTCGTAAAGTCAGTTATTTAATCCGAGTGCTTTTTTGGTTTTAGCCTTTATAGAGCGCCAGTGTGTTACTGGCACTGTCGGCGCTAATTGCTCTAAACGTGTAAAGTCGATTTCATTGAAGGGGAGCTCCCCTTGGTGAGCCAAAATAATATGTGTGGGTTTGATCTCTTTGATCCGTTGTAATGAATTGCGATAGCGATTGGGGTAGAAAACTGGGTAAGGCGGTATACATTGACCTTTGACTTTGACAAAGAGATCGGCCACATACAGCTGTTGTGTGGTCTGGTTATATAGAGAAAGATCTCTGTCAGTGTGTCCTGGAGTGTGTAGCACTTGCCACTGCGAAAATTCCGGCAGGAACTCTTTATCAGATAGGTAATAATCTGCTTGGAGCTTCCTGTCATACCATAAGTTTTTACGTGCTTTGTTTTTTCGTCCTGCAACCCATAGGGCAAGAAAAATATCGGACCAATGCATTAAAATACCGTCAATACCGCTATACCAGTGACCGTCAATGTTGGCCGTGGCTATTTTAGCGCCTGTGCGCGCTCTTAAAATATGGGCCCCGCCAGCATGATCTGGATGCATATGTGTGACGACGATCAGTTTGAGATCGGATAATGATCTTGAAAGTTGATTACGGATATAGTCACATACCACGTCAACATCTGCGCGTGTACAGCCATCAAGTAGGAGTAACCGATCTGGATATTCAACCAAGTAGATCTGTTGAATGTAGCCTTCGATAAAGTGAATTTGCATTTGAGTCATCAAGTTCGCGAATGATAAATATATACATAACACATCTGACCAGTTTGTGAAGCGCAAAAATAAATGCGTTGATAAGGTACTTGAAATGAGGCGGTAAATTTTAGGCATAAAAAAACCGTCCATTGGACGGTTTTTTTACAAGATAATGGCGGAGGGGGAGGGATTCGAACCCTCGATAGGGCTACAAACCCTATACTCCCTTAGCAGGGGAGCGCCTTCAGCCACTCGGCCACCTCTCCGACGCAAAACTTTAAATATGGCGGAGAGATAGGGATTTGAACCCTAGATACGCTATTAACGTATGCCGGTTTTCAAGACCGGTGCTTTCAACCACTCAGCCATCTCTCCATGGGCAACGATAATACTTATGGAATGGGTCGCTGTAAATAGTTTTTTAATCGTTTGCTGAAAAAACAATCAAAAAAGCGAAGTTATTGAATTGTTTGCCTGAAATTTATACTTTTTGATATGGTGAGGTGAAGTTGTTGGCTAAAAATAAACCGAGATGACCATCATTGCATGGTCATCTAGTTGAGTGGAGTCACTATTTACTTATACATCACCGCATGACTAAGACTAAGTGCTCGTCCGATTTTACTCAACCAAGCCATCCACTGGATCTGAGGCTTTGTCGTTATGGTATTCACCGTTTCGTGCGCGGTCTGTGTATTGCCGCATGTTGCAGCTGAATTAAGCATAGTTGTACTCCAAGTAATTGACATTGTGATAATTTACTTGGCTATTTTGCATCCATAATGCGCAAAATTAAAACGATAAAAATTACCGCCGAAGCATTAAAAAATCTAATGAATAAGATATTCTTTAAGATTTAAATTTGAGCTAGTGGATATTTATTCAATGGTTTAATCATTGTTTTTTGGGTTTTGTGGGTTTAAAAGTGATCTAGTGAATATTTATTCAGATTAAATATATTTGGGGTTTTGTTTTGTTAGTTGTCTATAAGCCGCATCGCGGCAAACAATTTTTGTCAAATAAAGTATGGCTTGAGAAAACAGCCTTAAAACGGAGAGTCGCATTGCAATGGTATGCAACTTGTGGCTGTTTTGATGAGGATGTGATGCAAATAAAACGGCTGTTGATACATCACCAACAAGTGACAGTATTGGGCGGAGATGGCACGTTAAATCTGGTGGTGAATGCGCTGCTCAATGGTAATGAGCTTGATCAGATTGAAACACCAAAGAGGATGGCCATATTACCATGCGGTACCGGCAATGATTTTGCTCGCGCACTTGGGTATTCAACCAAGCAATGGCGTGAATCTATCTTTTCAGGGTGTGCTCGTCATATTGATGTAGGGAAAGTGAATACACGGTATTTCATTAATATGGCAGGTCTTGGTTTTAATGCTGAAGTGGTAGCTGCTATGGCAGGGAAAAAGCGCTTTGGGGCATTGAGTTATACGTTATACGGGGTAGCAAAGTTATTCACTTATCGAGGCGTGACTTTGAAGGTAAATGGATTTGAGCAAGAAGTCATGATGTGTCTGTTCGCTAATGGTCGACACTTTGCTGCGGGGCTTACGCCTGCGCCAAGTGCGCGAGTAGACTGCGGTGAATTGCAGATGCTCACAATATGTACGCTATCTTTATCTAAGCGATTATTGTGTTTTGCATTGATGTTATTTGGTGTGCATACCAAGCTACCTTGGGTAAAGGTCTGTCATGGGCGACATTTTGACATAAGTACTGAAGGCGTCAGTATTGAGGCTGATGGAGATGTGATCGCAGCAACACCGGCGAAGATATCTGCTCTTGCGGCATCGCTGCGATTGAATATACCTAGTGCGGGTGGTGATAGTGCTTAGCCGCAGAAAATGGCATGTATTTGGTCAATATCTGTTTGGGCAGCAGTACTAATAGATTCCCTGCGCATATCAGGCCAAAGCCGATAAAGGTATTAACCTGCCAGGTGAACCCTTCAAATAAGGTGCTGAGTATCACTGCAACGATAGGAAATAAAACAATGATATAACTGGCTCGTTCTGGGCCAATATTTTTGAGTAACGAGAAATAACACGCAAAGGCGATCACAGTGCCAAAAATGGCAAGATATAACAGAGACGCCCAGTAGCTGGTATCTGCTTCAATGACAAAAGACAGTGGACTAAAAAGCGTATATGCGCCCAGTAATAGGCTGCTATAAAGCATGCCCCATGCGTTACCCTCTAATACACCAATTTTGCGATTTGAGTTACGAATACTCACCATATTACCGAGTGAGGCGGCAAACGTACCGAGCAGAGCCAATACTAATCCGATTAATGTGGCTGATGATAAATCCGTGCCTCCAAGCTCATGCCAAAATAGACAGACGATCCCTGTTACGCCAAGACCTGCACCAACATAGCTTTTGAATGCGATGGGTTTGGCAAAAAAGAGTCGTGTGTTGATCATATTTAATATCAACATAAACGAGAATGCGATTGAGGCCATGGCAGAGGATAATGTGCCCTGTGCCCAATACAGTAGTAAGTAATTGAGACCAAAATTACCAATGGCTAGGAGGATAAAAAAGCCATGATCAGTGAGGTTAAATTGCATGGGTAATTTTCGCCATAGCACAAACCCCCACATGCAGATCGCCGAAATAGCAAAACGGTAGAAAAGGGAAACAACTTCATTGACTTGACCTAATTGGAATTCGATTGCCAGCCAAGTTGATCCCCAAATAAGAACGGTCATTATGTATAACAGCCAATTTCTCATTATTGGTCCTTGTATGATTGGATTATTGCAGCAAGTAGCAGTTTACTCGGATAATCTGTGTATAATAGATACAGAAAAATGTATTTTTAACCTATACAGATGGACGTGTTGTATGCAGAGCGGACAGTTTCTCTACCAGCGTGTGATTGAAGTCATTAATGACATGATCTCACAGCAAGTGTTAAAGCCAGGTGAAAAGCTACCATCCTTACGCAAACTGGCGATGCAGTTGTCAGTGAGCATTCCTACGGTGAAGCAAGCTTATTATCATTTGGAGGGGCAGGGGCGAATTTACTCGAAAGAAAAGTCGGGGTATTTCTTATCTGATGCGGAACAAAATGCCTTACCAAGGCGTTGTCAATTGCCAATCAACCCAACTGAAGTGAACAAGCAGTCGTTAATAGAGCAAGTCTATGAAGGCATACATGCGCCACATCAGGCCAAATTTGGTATTGCTAACCCTGTCACGGCCATGAGTGATGAGGCTGTATTGGCAAAATTGATGCGCAGTACGTTAAAGCAAGCTGGTGAGCAAATTCTACAATATGGGGCGATGGATGGGCTGATGGAGCTCAAGCAGCAAATTGTGCAGCGTTATTTGCGTATGGGCTTATCTGTATCGTTGGACGATATTGTGATCACCAATGGTGCTCAAGAAGCTTTGGCCATCGCATTACAGTGTGTGACACAGCCAGGTGATGTGGTTGCGATTGAGTCCCCTTGCTACTTTGGCATTATAGAATTGATAGAAAATCTTGGCCTCAGAGCGTTGGAGATCCCAGTGTGCCCTGATGATGGCTTGTGGCTTGAAGACTTAGCCAAGGCGCTCACTCAGCACGATGTCAAAGCCTGTGTTTGTTCAACCAGTATTAATAACCCAATTGGCAGTGCTATGCCTGAAAACCGACGTCAGAGCTTGTTAAAGATGTTGGTAGAGCGTGATGTAATACTTATCGAAGATGACGTAAATGGTGATTTACACTTTACCAAACATCGCGCAAAACCCGCTCAGTTTCATGCAAAGCCGGGCCAGGTGATCACTTGTGACTCATTTTCTAAAACGGCTGCGCCGAGTTATCGTATCGGCTGGATGCTAGCCCCTGGATACGTGCAAAGAGCAAGGCGTTTTAAACGCGCATTAAGTTGTTCTTCATCACTGATAAACCAATGGGTGCTAGCTGAATACTTGGCTTCAGGCGCTTATGACCGACACATAAAAAAACTGCGTTTGAGGTTGCAAGAAAATAAGCAGAAGATGCTGTGTTGTATTCGCCGCTATTTTCCAGAGCAAACACGCATCAGCGACCCTAGAGGGGGTTGCGTTGTATGGGTAGAATTAGAGCCACAGTTTGATGGTGGCAAATTGTTTAATCGAGCGATTGCTGAAGGTATCAGTTTGGCACCTGGGCAGTTGTTCAGTGCTTCAGAGCGGTTTCAAAATTGTATTCGATTAAGTTATGGGCAGCCTTGGCATGAAATCCATGAAGTAAGCTTAAAAAGGCTAGGGGAGTTAATTACTATGATGATGAGCGATGAGAGCGAGCCTTAATAAGCGCTCGCTCAAAGAGTTGAAAATGAGTTGTTAATATTGATTTTGGCGCATTAATGCGTACCCAGATAAGGTAGGTATTGAATGGGATAATCTAGCCTCTTGTTGTGCGATTTGTGTAAATTGTTGGCAAAGGGCATCTGCGCGAGCTTCGAGTTGGTCTGCTTGTGCAGTGACTCGTTGTTCTATGTTTTCACCCATTTGCTCCATGCGTTGCTCAAATGTGTTGATATCGCCATTGGTATTTTTCATTTCAGAGCCCAGAGAAATCAGCAATGTACCAATTGATTCAAACATGGCGCTTTTCACTGCACTTTCTATTCTAGATTCAAACTCATGACCAAACCTTTCTCCAAAATTGTCCATGGTTTGCTCTCCCATAACGAAGCTGCCATCTTGGTAAAAAGTATTGTGTACTTCCTCGTTTAACTCCTCTAATACACCAGACAGCTCATCAAGGCTGTGTAAATTAAACGTCGTCGCTACCTCATCCAGGGCAACACCTGCAAGGGTGACAGCCTCTGTAGCCACTTCAGCAACTTTGGGAAGCTCAACACGTAATGTGTCTGCATAATTGGAGAGTGCTTGTTGTTGCTCAGGTGTCACAGTAATTGTTTGGCCATTGATAAGTAGATTACCATCGGCAGTGATCAGCATATGTTGGTTGTTGGCTTGTGTGATTGATACATCTTCTGGGGAAATTTTTACATCGTTTTGAAACTGTAACTGACAGTCATCATGAGTAATAGAAAAGTGATGGTCTGTGTGTGCGTAAGCAGATGCAGAAGATAAAATAGCGATAGATAATAATGTTGTTTTCATGGCATGGTTCTTTTTTTGTTGATGATATAGAGTAATAACCAAATATAATGCCAACTATAAAAAGCTATAATTATCAGTTTCTTATGTTTTTATTTTGGTCTCACTGCTGATTCATTTAACGATATTTAACTAAATTTTAGTTTTTCTGATGAATATTTAGCATGATTAGTTTTTTCAATCGTGACGATAAAAATCATTCACTGTCAAAGTGCCCTATTTCAAGCTAAATACTTTATTAGCTTTGGTGTAATTTTTCGTAGCAATTGTTTCTATGACGGATGCCGACCAGTAGGCTCAGATATCCGTGTTTATAAAGTTAAACTCTTTATGTAAATAGGAGCTTATCATGGGTAAAACATATTCCTATGATCCATTGGGTGATGAATATCAAGATGATTTAGGTGCGTTAAACGAGAAGGATGTGAATCAGCAGCGGCAGAAAGTCAGGAAAAAATTAGATGAATATTTGGAGCAAAAAAAGCTGCGACGGCATCTCGGTGATGACGACTTTGATTTTTTAGATGATTGATGGTTAATAGAGCGCATAAGCATGCGCTCTATTAAAGCGCATTGCTAGTCTTTAAATGACTTATGGCAATCTTTGCATCCTTTTGCCCAATTTCTAAAGGCCGGTGCAATCACTTTTTTATCACCTGATTCTGATGCGATGGCCAGTGCTTGTGCATATTCGGCAAAGTCAGCGGCTTTCTTATCAAAGGTGGCTCTGTCGCTCCAAATACTAGGTAGTGCGCTCGTATTCCCTTTGTCTGATCCTGTTACAAATGCTTCCCAAGGCATACTCGAAAGCTGCGCAGCATTGTGGGCGCGTTGCTTAAAGCGTTCTGCGTCAAACGGCACTTTTCCTTTAAGCATGTCACCCATATCGCCAATCTGATACCGGATCAGTTGAAAGGCTGCTTTACGGTATTCGATGGCGTCTTCCTTCTCTTCAAACATGGAATCGGCTTGTACTTGAAGGCTGATACCTGCAAGTAAAGTTAATAATGTTAATGACTTCTTCATTAATTGCCCCTTAAATAATTAATTCCTTACCTTTTTAAGGGTTTCTATATTATTTAGCAAGGTTCTGAGGCTAATGGTGGGGATATTTTCAGCCATTGAAAATAGTTTGTTGCTTTTTTAGGTCCTATTAAAAGCTTCTGTTTACAGTAAATTTATTTTAATTCCATTTACTTTCTTTTACATAACATTTTCCTTAATAAAAACATTGCTTTATGAAGTTGAATAAATTTAAAGTTCAAAAAATGTAACTTAATTGTATTTCCATTATTGCAATTAACCATGTAGTCACATTATATTGATGAATGATTCTACTCTCTTAAATATAAATAAACACCGAATTAAACAACAAGTCCTAGGGGAAACTATGGCCAAGTATTCATTTAAAGCGACAGCGGTAGCTATGGCTGTCTCAGGTGCGCTAACTGCAGCAGCAGTCAATGCTGCGACAGTAGATACGCATCATCGCGCATTTAATACCGAAATCTCTAAAGTTGACCAAGCAGAACTGCAAGAAAATCGTGCAGAAGCGTTCTTGGTAATTTTAAAGCAAGACACTGCAGCAGACTTAATGGCGCGCGGTAACTACTCAGTTAACGACGCACGTACAATGGTTACTGATGTTGAGTTGTTACAGACGTCTGTTAAGCGTGATTTAGCGGCGCTGAACGCAGATATTAAAGTTGTTGGCTCAACGAAGTTACTCGCATCAACACTTATCGTAGAAGCCTCTGATGAAGCGCTTGCGCAGATTAAAAAGAATAAAAGCGTAGAGCGTATCCTGCCGTTATACGATTACGAGTTACACGTAGCTGATGCAAATAATTACATCAAAGCAGCGCCAGTCAACTTAGCTGGTTTTACTGGTAAAGGTCAAAAAGTAGCAGTATTAGATACTGGTATCGATTACACACACCAAGTATTTGGTGGTGCAGGTACTAAAGATGCTTATGAAGCTGCACAGGCAGATCCGCGTGCAGTAGAATGGCCACAAGGTCAGGTGAAAGGCGGTTATGATTTTATGCGTAACGACCCGGATCCAATTGAAAGTGATCCTAACTTCCCTGATCCGACAAGCCCAGATGACGGTGCTTCTAGCCACGGTACATCTGTATCTCACTCAGTAACCGGTATTGCACCAGACGTTGAACTATATGTTTACTCTGTATGTGGTGGTGGTTGTCCTTTCGCAGCTCAGCTTGGCGCTTTAGAAGCGGCTATGGATCCAAATGGCGACGGTGACATCAGCGATCGCGTTGATGTAATTAACATGTCACTCGGTGGTGAGTTTGGTTCGACTGACCGCGAAGAAGGTACTCAGTTCCTTATCCATCAAGCAGTTAAAATGGGCACTAACGTTGTTATCTCTGCGGGTAACGATGGTAACCACCCATTCCGTATCGGTGGTCCAAGTACAACACCAAATGCACTTTCTGTAGGTGCAATGGGTCACCCAACGTTGAATGAGCTATTTGCACTAGGTACTATCAGCGGTGAGTCTGTTGAAGTAGGTACTGCAAGCTTTGGTCCGCAAGACCCGTTCTCGTTCTCAAACGAAGACACTGAAATTGTTTATCCTGAAACAAACCAAAATGGGTGTGACCTACCTGATCCGAATGACGCAGATGGCGCGTTAAATCCATTCGAAGGTATGGACTTCACAGGTAAGGCTGTACTTATCGACCGTGGTGCGTGTGCGTTCACTGAAAAAGCACTAAATGCACAAGAGAAAGGTGCTAAGTACGTTATCATTGCGAACAACGTTGCTGGTGGCGCGCCAGGCCTTGGTGGTTCAGATGACAATGTCACTATTCCAACAATTTCCGTAACTCAAGATGACGGTGCTAAGCTTAAAGCGACATTGGCTGCTGGTCAGCAACCAGTGTTCAAGTTCGGTATTGAAGCTCACCTTGCAATCGATACTGTCGCAGATTTCTCTTCTCGTGGTCCTTCAATGGATGGCCTATTGAAGCCAGAAATTACGGCACCAGGTGTAAACATTCAGGTTGCAGCAACAGGTACATACACTGAGCTAGCTGGTGCGACGGGTACTTCATTCTCTGGTCCAATTACTGCGGGTGCGGTTGCACTTGTACGTGAAGCACGCCCTGAACTAAGTGCATCACAAGTCAAAGCAGTTCTGATGAATACTGCGAACTTGAATGTATTCATGGAGCCTAAGTCAATCAATGCTGATGCGGCATTAGCGCCAATCAGTATCATTGGTGCGGGTCTAGTTGATGTTGAAAAAGCTGTGGCTTCACAAACGGTCGCATGGGTTAATCAAACTGACTATGATACAGCACAAGCTGCGCTATCATTTGGTTTTGATGTCCTAGATGAAACAACAACTTACACGAAGACGGTTCACGTTAAGAACTTCTCAGCGACTGATAAGACATACAATCTTCGCACTGAAGCGCGTTATGACAATGACGCAGCGTTAGGTGCCACGGCTTGGGAATTCCCAGCGTCAATCACTGTGCCGGCGGGTGAACAAGCTTCATTTGAAGTTAAACTGACAATTGACCCAAGCAAGCTACCAGCGTGGAGCCTACCTAATCCACAAAGTGCAAATGACTTAACGGCACGTGCAGATGCATTGACATTGTCAGAGCTTGATGGTGCGCTTGTATTTGATGATACATCGCTTGACGGTGACCACGATCTTCACATGGTTTACCATGTTTTACCGCGTGCAGCAGAGAGTGTCGCCCTTGAACTAATCGAAGACGACGGTCGTATCAAAGTAACCAATGATGGCTTCACGACGCTGAACGTGTACCCTGAGCAATTGATTGCAACAGGTGTTGAAGCAACAAAAGAAGACAAAGCGTATAACATCATCAGCTCTTCATTTAGCTTATTCGCTAATGAGTTCTGTGACACTGGCTTATTCTTCAATGCGTCAATTGAAATGCGTGATGAGCTAACAATTCACCGTCGCGCTGGTTACCAAATGAACCTAGATATCGATAACGACGGTATTTATGATTACGCGTTAGCTAACTACTTTGATGTAGGTCGTAGCGCAGCAGTTATTGGTCGTGCACGTACAGTAAGTGGTCCAATTGTTGATGGTGAACCACAATGGAGATTCCTAACTGCGATGTACCATGAAGGTGGTTCAAACACAGTTAAGTTCTCAGGCTGTAGTGATATTATCGGTCTAGACGGCGCTTCAATTGGCCAAGATATGATGATCCAAGCGATGGTTGGCCATAACAATTATCAGCTAGGCATTTACGAAGTTACTGACTCAGTAACTGGCTACGCTAGATTTGATGGCACGGCTGCTGCACTTGTAGATGATGCAGGTAATCAAGTAACTGAACTTGCACCTGGCGCGTCTGCTTATGCGATGAGTTATATGCCTATGACAGTGTCATCTGATAACCAAATCCTTGCAAGCGTCACATCAGACTTACTACCAGAAGTTGTAGTACCAATGGTTGCTGATGCTGATCTTGAAGTATCTGAAGATGCGGAAGTCGGTCACGTGATTGGTCAACTAGAGCTAGTTGAGCAAGACGGTGGTGCAAAACTTGATATGTTTGAGCTAGTTGCTCAGTCACATTCAGGTATCACAGTGCATAAAGATGGTTCAGTCGTAGTTGCTCAAAGCGATACTCCGCTGGATTACGACGCAGGTCTGATGCACGTTGAGCTAACAGTTGTTGCGCATGATGAAAAAGGCTTCAAATCAGAGCCGACAAATATCATTGTTGATATTCTAAATGCGGTTGATGAAGATTCTGAAAAAGCACCATATGTTGCTGAAGGTCAGGAATTCGATGTTGATGAAAATGCAGAGCTTGGCACTGAAGTAGGTCACCTTGAGTTTATGGATCAAGATGACAACGTAGCAGAGTTTGTTGTTGACGGTTCTGACGCAATCGCTATTGACGCTGATGGCCTAATCACAGTTGTTGGTGAAGTTGACTTTGACCTAGGTGAGTCTTTTGAAGTGACTGTAAAAGCAGTTGATGAAGACGGCTTAGAGTCTAAAGCAGTAACTGTTGTATTCAATGTTGAAGAAGATGAATACGAAGGCAAGCCGATGATCGAAGAAGGTCAGAGCTTTAACATCGAAGAGAATAGCCCACTGGGTACGGTTATCGGCCAGTTAACTTTCTCTGATTTCGACAATGATGTTATTGAGTTCATGGTTGCAGGTACTTCGCTAATCACTGTGAATGAGCAAGGTCAATTAATCGTTGCGGGTAACCTAGACTTCGAATATGACCGTCAATTCAGCTTTGACGTGAAAGCAAAAGATGCACAAGGCAAATACTCAGATGAAGTTCGTGTAGAAGTTCGTTTGATTGATGTTGCTGAAGACAACGGTGATGATGATGATTCAGGTTCACTAGCTTGGTTGACATTACTTGCTGCACCATTTGCTGCATTACGTCGTCGTAAACAAAAATAATCATATTCATATCAGCTCTGTCTGATAGAAAAAATGTGTAATAAACACCGGCTTGAAGCCGGTGTTTTTTTATGCCCCAAAATAGCTGGGATGGGAGTAATAAGAGGTCGCTATCGGCGCTCATATAGAGACTAGGCTCAATTAAGTTGCCTGTTTGAGAAGATATATTACATTCTTATTGAATGAAGGGGCCGTCGCTATGAGCTTCTGGACCGTTAGCCAATGTCTTTAAAAATCATACCTCGGCGCATACTGCGAGTCGCCAGCATAACTTCGGCAAGTAAGGCCAAAAAAGCCCCGATGAGCAATAGCATGGCAGCGATAAAGCAACTGGAAACAGTAATCCCTAGAGGCCATGTATATAGATGAGATATAAATAATAAGGCCACCACGGCACAGACCATCAGCGCGCTAAGTACGCTCATACTAAATGCGATATGGATACATCGAGAACGTTTTAGTAGAGCGCGCATTTCTTGCGTGAGGGTAAAGTTAAATGACTCATCTAGATTGGCATTGAGTTTTCTATCAAGTAACCTAGCTCTATCCGTAATGCGTGCCAATCGGTTGGATAGAACGCCTAGCAGAGCTGCTATCCCTGTTAATAAAAAGACTGGTGCAACAGCGGTTTGGATTACTTTGGCCATGGTTAAAATGCTCACTACTTCAGAATTTAGTTCCATTTTACTTGCTCAATAATGTTATCTGTTTCACCAATTAAAGTGTTAACCACACGGTTATTTTCATCAAGTAAGATCAATCGAGGCACTCCTTTATTCGCATACTGGCTATAGATGATACGCTGTTCATCGCTTACAAGTGGGAAGGTGACATGATAATCTTCAGCAAATTGAGTAAGTGATGCGTTTGTTTCATCTCGTCCGATAGCGATAATTGTCACTGTGTTATCGGTGGCCAAAGGAGAGGCTTTGAGTTGTTCAAACATTCGCAGCGAATCTGAGCACCATGTGGCGAAGAAAATCACCAGCTTTTTAGATTTAATTCCATATAAGTCATAAGATTGATTTTTTATGTCTGTCAGGGATAGGTGTTTAAATGCCTCTCCTTGGTGAATGTAAGTTTCATAATCTTGGTCCATGGCACCACAGGCGCTGAGTGATAAATTGAGGGCTGTGATTAAGCTGATTGTGAGCAGACTTTTTATCATTGTGTACTTCCTTATGGTAGGCTGGCGTTATTTACGCGTATTTTTATTTACATATCAAGCTTAGCGATATGAGCTTTCACAACTGTTGATGTTTATTTATGGCCTATTTGAGTCTTTTCCTTAGTGCATTTATTGCTGCTACATTGTTTCCTGCCTCGTCTGAACTGTTGCTCACAGGCATGGTTGCCAAGCAATCAGGACATCTAGGGCTTCTGTGGTTTAGCGCTACTTTGGGTAATGTGATCGGGAGCTGTGTAAATTATTACCTTGGTATGCAAATAGAGCGGTTTAGTCACCATCGTTGGTTTCCTATATCACCAAAAGCGATGGAAAAAGCGCGTAATCACTATCAAAAATATGGCAGTGCAAGTTTATTGTTTGCTTGGTTACCTGTGGTAGGGGACCCATTGACGTTGATTGCTGGTGTTTTTAGAGTGAGATTCAGCGTGTTCTTATTATTAGTGAGTATCGGAAAAGGACTGAGATATGCGCTGGTGATTGCGTTGGCTTTAGGGTTGTTTTAAGTGACATAGCTTGCTCCAAAGTGGTGACTTTGGAGCAGAGTAAACATCAATCAATATTACGTTTTTTTTGCCATTCAAGCGTCAGTGATACTGAGTCTGCAAACCTGAGTGCATGAGGCTTATCGACGCGCACGCGTGCGAAGGTCACGTCTGGATGTTGATGACATTCAGCCAATATGTCGGCAACCAACTTCTCTAGTAAAAGAAAATGACCAGTCTCAACGAGCTTGATCACCGATTTGGTTATCGTTTTGTAGTTCAGAGCATGGTCTACTTCATCCAGCTGCACGCATTCTGTGTCAGCGGGGTAATGTATCTCAATATTAATGACGACATCTTGTTTCTTTTCACGTTCTTCATCATTAAACCCGATAAAAGTGCGTAACCTGAGATTTGTGATATTGATAATCGCATTATGCATCATGGCTGATCCTTGCTATTTAGCCGTGTTTGACAAGCTGTAAAAATTCATTTCGAGTTTTTGCATCTTCTCTAAAGTTACCTAGCATGACTGATGTGCGCATTTTTGAGTTTTGCTTTTCTACACCACGCATCATCATGCACATGTGTTTAGCCTCGACGATAACCCCAACACCTCTCGCTCCAGTGACTTCTTCTACCGCTTTGGCGATTTGGTGCGTCAGCTGTTCTTGGATTTGAAAGCGACGTGCGAACATGTCTACGATCCGAGCAAACTTTGATAAGCCTAACACTTTACCATTGGGAATGTAAGCAATGTGGCAGCGGCCGACAAAGGGGAGCAGATGATGCTCGCACATAGAATATAGCTCGATGTCTTGAATAAGTACCATATCGTCTGCATCTGATGAGAATACAGCGTTGTTGGTGATTTCATTCAAGGTCTGACGATAACCTTGGGTTAAATACTCCATGGCTTTGGCTGCGCGCTTAGGGGTGTCCAATAGACCTTCTCTATCGGCGTCTTCACCAACGGCTTTGATGATCTCTGTGTAACTGTTTTTTAAATCTTCATGCATAATATGACTCACAATTTCATTATTTGAACTCGAGCTGATAACGGGGTCGCTCAAATTTATTTTAAGTGTCTACCACCATCTACGGCGAGTGTTCTACCTGTTATATAGTTGCTATTGAGCAATAGCTCAATACTGGCAATGACTTCTTGGCAGCCAGGCTCAATACCCATTAGAGATTTCTTTAAGGTTTTAACTTTGTAATCATCATCGTCATGTTCATTGAAAATGATCAGCGAAGGAGAGACGGAGTTAACTTTAATTTGAGGTGCGTACTTGGCTGCAAACGAGCGGCTTAAATTGTCTAAAGCTGCTTTACTTGCAGCGTATGCGATGTGTTTTGGGCTACCTTTTTCGGCAACGTAATCAGTGATATGAATAATATCAGTAACTTCAGTCGATGCTTGAAGCAGCGGGGCAAGTGCCATATTCAGTAAATAAGGAACTTTGGCATGGATACGCATCATGTTGTCAAAAAGCGAGCTATGATCTGGATTAAGCTTTTCGCAATCCCAGCTCGAGGCGTTGTGTATGACTGCGCGCAGTGTTGAGGTATGTTGTTTTACCTCACTAACCAGCGACTCAACTGCATTATGCTCGTTGAAGTCCACTTGAATGCATTTTACACCGCTGGCCTCTAATTCATCGACTGTCTTATGTCGGGTACGATACGTGACGATAAGTGGTGTATCTGCTTTAATCAGATGCTGTGCAAGTGCTAGCCCGATACGCTGTGCTCCACCTGTAATTAAAATTGGGGCTGCCATTAGGGTTCCTTAAAAAATGTATGTCGCGTGGTCATAAACTTAATACTGTCCTGATGTAATGACTGAGTTGAGACTACAAATGACACGTTTGCCAGAATAATACGGGGCGAGTTACCTTTGTGATCACTAACTTAGCATGGCTTTTCATTGACTGTATAGAGTGTTGTTACATTAATGTTAAAGCTATGAGGTCAATACAGAGAAAATAAAAAGGGTGCTCAGTGCACCCAATTTTTAACTGTGTTTGACTTATTCGTCGTACACTGTTGGGATCGGCTGTCGCTTATGTTGAGTACGAAGATAGATAGCGGTGAGCTTGTCTTCAACGTCTTTAGGTATATTTTTACCTTCTAAGAAGTCGTCGATGTTGTCATAGCTTAGCCCTAATGCGGCTTCGTCTGATAAACCGGGTCTGTCACACTCTAAGTCTGCGGTAGGCACTTTTTCAACCAACTGAGCGGGGGCACCTAAATGTGCTGCAAGGGCACGAACTTGGCGCTTTGAGAGGCCGAATAATGGTGCTAAATCACAAGCGCCATCACCAAACTTAGTGTAAAAGCCCGTGATATTTTCTGCACTGTGATCGGTACCCACCACTAGCCCTGCGCTCAACCCAGCGATTTCATATTGTGCGACCATTCGCTGCCTTGCTTTGACATTGCCTTTGACAAAATCAACGTGAGTTTGTGCAGGTAGGGAGAGGCTAGCATCATTCATCGCTTGAATCGCTTGCTCATGCATGGCGTCAGCAGCCGGCTTAATATTAACGGTCAGGCGATGAGTTGGCTGAATAAAGTCCATGGCAAGTTGCGCTTCATCTTCATCTGCTTGCACACCATAAGGTAACCGCATAGCGATAAACTGATAAGATTTATCAGGGTAGTCTTGATTTAACTCATCAACTGCTAGTTGACAGAGTCGACCACAGGTCGAAGAATCAACACCACCACTGATCCCAAGGACAAGGCTTGTGCAGTGTGCAGATAGTAATCGTTGTTTGATGAACTGAACTCGGCGGGTTATTTCTTCAGCCACATTGATACTAGGCTTAACTTTCATTTCGGCAATTATTGCGTCACGCATTGAATATCCTCGGACCTATTTATTATCTTCATAAATAGTGTAATTGATCCTCAAGTCTCTGGGCAATGATGTTTTCACTGTGGTGTACTTTAAAGTCCAAGATGTTGTTTGATGACTTTCAACTCGGCCTTCAGGTTATTGATTTCTTCAAGCAATGAATTGAGTTCATTGGGATCATTAATATCGGCTTGTGGTGTCGCAGGCGAAGTAGGTGCGTCACCAAACAAATGTTGATAACGGCTTTCTCGTTTTCCTGGCTCACGCTCGAGTTTTACTATTAATTCTTGCTCTTGCAGTTTATTGAGTGACGTTTCAACGTCGCTAACATTGCCAAATTCTGCGAGACGGCCACTGCGAGTTCGTAATTCTCCTGGTGTTTGTGGTCCTCGTAACAAAAGTAGGCAAACGATGGCACGTTGCTGCTCGTCGAGTTGTAAACTACTAAACTCGGTATTGCAAAAACGATGTGTATATTTAGTCACACGTCCAGATAATGCCTCATCACACATTACTAAGCGCTGAGTTTTCAGCTGCTCTAACCCGTCTAGCACCTCAGCTTCTGTGAGAGAAAGTACCGGCTCCCTGTTGGATTTTTGGTTGCAAGCATTAGTGAGGGCGTTCAAAGAAAGCGGATATTGATCGGGTGTCGTCGTTTCTTTTTCTAATAGACAGCCAATTAAACGTTGTTCAACTGTTGTTAGCTTCATAATTTCCCTCTTTTGTAAAATCGTAGTATGAAACGTGGTCTTTCTCTATTGCGTTACCAGTGAGCTTAAACACAGAGCGAGATCCAATAAATACCGTTACTCTATGCTATTTAAAGATATTTTCCTAGTTGAGTTGGTCCATTCCTGTAGCGACTGTATTAACAACTCAAAATTGATAGGTTTACTTAAGTACGCGTCCATACCTGCCGCAAGACATTTTTCTTCATCACCTTCCATGGCGTTGGCTGTTAGCGCAATTATAATGGCGTCTTGATGTTGTTTTCCGCATTTACCCTGACGGATGACTTTGGTTGCAGTATAGCCATCCATTTCAGGCATTTGACAATCCATCAAGATGATATCGTAAGGCTTATCTAATTTTTGTAGCTGTTCGATAGCTAAGCGCCCATTGGCAGCACAGTCGGCTTTGATGCCGACTTTAGCCAGTAAACTCAGCGCCACGGTCTGATTGATTTTATTGTCTTCGACTAATAAAACTGAACAGTTGAGTTGAATGTCTTGTTTGCTAGTCTGTGAGTTTGGTTTTTTCTGTACTAGCGCCAATGCATTGGCAGGAGTTAAAGGTGCAAGAATGGTGTTGCTTTCATGGCTCTTAGGTAGCGCCGCTAATTCATCTGGAGTATGGCATAAAATAGCATAGTTGAGCTGGTACTTTTTGATAAAAGAAAAGAGAGCCTGTGAGATTAATTCTGTGCTTTGTGTAAGTACAGTCGCTGTTACGATCAAAGCTGGGTGTGCATTGCTCTGAGACTCGCAGAACTCAAGTGCGTCAGGTATTGTCAGAAAGTGCTCTGTCGGTACACGCCATGCATTGAGCATGTGCCTGGCACTGAGCTCTGTTTGCGGATGCTGATCGATGATCAAGAGGTAATCTGTATTACTTTCTAATGCTTTGATTGGTTGAGCTTCTTGTAATTCGATATAAAAGGTAAACGTACTACCTACTCCCAATTTGCTGTAAGCGTGCAGTGCGCCGCCGAGTAGCTCACAGAGCTGTTTGGCGATGGTCAGACCTAAGCCTGTTCCGCCAAATTTACGTGTCGTAGAGGGGTCAGCCTGAGTAAATGAATCAAAGATTTTATCGAGCTGCGCTTTACTTATCCCAATGCCAGTATCTTCAATACTGCACCATAAACGCGTATTTTTATTACTTTGTTCTGTGTAACAAGTCAGTGTGATCTTACCGTTCTCAGTAAATTTAATGGCATTGCTGATTAAGTTATTTAATATTTGTTTCAAACGATGAGGATCAGTCTTTGCAATCTGGTACTGCATATTTCGACTATCTAAAAATAGTTCAGTATGTTGATCGATGGCTTTGGGTGCAAAGGCTGCAAAGCAGTCACTGATGATTTGAATGAGATCGCATTGGATAGTATCAATTGACATTTTCCCTGCTTCAATTTTAGAGAAGTCGAGAATATCATTGATAATAGTTAACAGAGATTCTGCCGAACTTTGGGCCAGTGTTAAGTGACGCTGCTGGCCTTCATTTAAATGAGAGCTGCTCAAAATATTCAGCATGCCCAAGATCCCATTCATTGGTGTGCGGATCTCATGGCTCATACTCGCTAAAAATGAGGCTTTTACTTTTGCAGATTGCTCAGCAAGCTCTTTTTCCATGATTGCTTGATGCTGCGCTTGCTGCTGTTGTTGACTGCTAAATAAGCTTGCAAGCATGGCCGCAATGGCTTTTAAAAAACGTTTATCACTTTGTGTCCATTGTGGGTAGGCAGTATTAAATTCCGCAGTTAAAGTACCGTATAAAGTGTTTTTGAAAAAAATAGGAACAAACACAATGGCGTCTATTTCAAAAGGTGATAAATATTGCTCATTGATGGTGCGTGTAACAGCATGACTTTTGGCTGACCACGCTTCAATGCTGTTTTTATTTATTAAGGCGCTAAATAGTGCTGATTGTGATGTTTTTCGCCAAGGTGGGTAGTGTTGCAAGCTGTCTCGTTTAGTGTTGCTAAAGCATACGGGATATAAATGTGTTTGTTCTTCACTGAATAGCCAAATACTCGCTCGAGTGGCATTAACACCATGGCAAATAGTATCGATACAAAGCTCTTGAGCACGGTCAAGGTGATTGTTTAAAATGGCCTCATGTGTACTCAGCTGTGCTAATAGCTCATTGTTCTTGGCTACTTTTTCGTGCTCGACCTCCATAGTTTTACGCTGATGTATGTTTTGAATAGAACCAAACACCTCCTGTGTTTTTCGACCCACTCGCTTGGTTTGCGCTTTAATAAGAACCCAGCAGGGAGGTTTATCTTTGGGCACAATTAAAAACTCACCTTGAAAGCATTTCCCCTTTTTAATCGCCAGGCCCATGGCATCTTGAAACTTTTTCCGTTGAGCGCCTTCTTTAAAAAATTCAGTACTACCCATCCAAGAGGGATGATAGTGTGCGGGGACATTAAAAATTTGTTGAGTGACTGTGGACCAGGTGATGTGGTGGTCACTCAAATCAACAGACCAAGCGCCTACCTCTGCCAACGACCCCATACTGGTTAGGGAGTTGGCTTGATCTTCTAATTGTTTTAATAGCCGCGTAAAGAATACAAATGCAATCATAAAGAAAATTACAATGGTGAGCAGCGCTAGTCGAAAAGGCCACAATGCAGAGTCTTCACCAGACCAGCCGAAGCGAGGTGCGGCATACAATACCCAAGACCCCGATGGCACATTGATTTCAAACTTTAGAGGGTTAAGTTGTTGAATATCACTGGAACCATAAAAGTAGGCACCTTGTTCGCCGCGGGCATGTTGTCCACGCATCGCAATTTGGTAGTTGTCTTCCAATTCATTTAGGTTGGCGCTTTGATAGAGCTTTTGCATGTCAATGACCACCGAAAGCAGCCCCCAAAACTGCCTTTGTGCATCAAAAACCGGAACTCTTGCGATTAATGCATCGCCTCCCTGAACAAGTTTCAATGGCCCTGCTAAGACGATTTCACCGGTATTTTGTGCTTTTAGGGCTTCGAGACGCTGAGTTGGATGGGTGCGGTAGTTTAAGCCCAGAGCCTGTTCATTCCCTGTCAGTGGATAGATAAATTTCAAAATCATATCAGGGGCTGCGCCAAGGTTACGCAGTACTTCGTCTGACTCAAATAGCGGCGCTGCAATATTGGCAAACTTTTGTTGTGTGAGATTATCTGTGTTGCCAAGGGCGATTGCGAGCCCCCTTACCAGCTGAATATTGGCGGCCAGTTGGCCTTCTATACGAGTTCGGTACAGGTTTACCTGTTCATAAGTCCGATTCTTTTGCACTTCGATGAGGTGTTTATGATTAACTCGATCCACATACCAGCCGGTGGCGATGATCACAGCTAATAGGATGAGTACTCCGAGCTTGGATAGTATGGCTTTCCTTGGCGGCACAACATTCTCTGTTTGCATGTCTTGTCTGTCGGTTCCGTGAATACTTTAACTATAGATGCCTTGCTAAAAAGTCGCCAAATCAAACTCGGGTAAATGAACTGTAAAACAAGCATGATAGTTATTATGTCGACAAAGTCTCTTTGAACCTGACTCAATGACTTGCTATAACTGGTGGACATATTGGAGAAGGTTGCTAGCAAGACACGCTTGCCCACGTTTAGAAAGGAACATAAAGGAACATATATGTTGAAATGGTTTAAATTAGGCATTTCAGTTGTTGTCATTGGGGTATTAATAGTGACTGCAACTGTTTATGGGGTACTCTCACTCAGTTTACCTGCATTAGATGGACACGCCATTAGCGATAGAATTACCGCTCCAAGCAGGCTAAGTCGAGATAGTATGGGGCAGGCGATAATTCATGCCAACAATCGGCAAGATGCAGCTTACACCATGGGTTATGCCCATGGTCAAGATCGGTTTTTCCAGATGGATATACTTCGCCGCAATGCTGCCGGAGAGCTCAGTGAGTTGTTCGGCTCAGCAGCATTGAAGCTGGATCAGGTTCATCGTTTTCACCAATTCAGACTGCGCAGTGAGCAAATCGTTGCTTCCATGGATGAAACAGACAGAAACCTGTTGAGCGTCTATACACAAGGTGTCAATGACGGTCGTCTGCAAGCCGGCATGTCGAGTTTTGAATACTTACTCCTTGGTGTGGATGCTCAGCCTTGGCAGCCCGCAGACTCTTTGCTGGTGATTTTTAGTATGTATTTGGACTTGCAGTCAGTGACTTATAAACGTGATAAAACGCTCATCCATATTGCTGAGCATTTTGGTCAATCGATGGTCGATTTTATGCTTCAACCAAGCAGCTATCAAGCGGCGTTGGATGACAGCCAGTTGCCGGTTAAGTCAGTTGTGATCCCAGAGATAGAAGCATCTAGTGCAGTAACACAACACATCTCTCATATTGAAGATGTGCCACTTTATGGCAGCAATAACTGGGCAGTCATGGGGCAGTTGACAGCAACTGGCGCTGCGATGGTATCTGATGATATGCACTTGGGCCTGAATGTGCCGTCTATCTGGTACCGTGCACAATTAAATTATCAAACAAAAGAAAACCAATCTGTGACAGTGACTGGGGTCAGCTTACCAGGCGTGCCTGCTATTGTCGTAGGAAGTAATGATCACATTGCATGGGGCTTCACAAACGGTTATCTAGACACCGCAGATTGGGTCGAGCTCACTGCTCAAGATACATTGAAGACAGTAACAGAAGAGATTAAATTACCAAACGGCCAATCACATACCTTTGAATTGATGATGAGCGAATTTGGACCAGTAAAGCAATTCAATGGAAAGCACTATGCACTACAGTGGGTCGCGCACCAATCATATGCGGTAAATTTAAACTTATTAAAGCTAGAGACTGCTAAGACGGTTGCGCAAGCGCTGGATGTTGCTAACAGTGTTGGGATCCCAGTACAGAATTTGATGGTTGTAGATGAACAAGGCAATGCTGCTTGGCAGCCCATTGGTGCTGTGCCATCTCGGGTCTTTCCCAGTGACTTAGCAGTGCCTTCTAACCGAGCAGAGCCAACCATGTGGCAAAAAAATGAATGGGTGCGACCGCAAATAATTAACCCCGATAGTGGCAAGTTATGGACGGCAAACTCTCGGGTGATGTCTGCAATTTCACACCGTCGATTTGGTGATGGCGGATATGCATTAGGTGCCCGTGCCGCACAAATTCGGGATCGATTATTGGCGCAAAATCAATTTAGTGAGTCTGATTTTAATCAGTTACAGCTTGATAATGAGGCGCGTTTTTTACTGCCTTGGCATGAACTTCTGGTAGATACCCTGACTAATTCTGCAAAACAAAAAGGCGATTACCAGCAAGCGCTCGATTATTTGGCAAATTGGCAAGCTTGTGCATGCAGTGATTCTGTCGGTTATACCCTAGTGAAGTATTTTAGGATGAGTGTCATAGACACGGTATTTAGCCCAATTGAACATACACTGACAGCAAAAGAGGAGACGCTAAGCCATCTTAAGCGTTATTTCGAACCAGCGCTTTGGCAGCTTATTAGCTCCAAGCCACACAGTTGGTTGGCTGGACATCAAGATTGGCAAGGGCTACTTGAAGCCTCTTTTTCAGAGGCCCGTCACACATTACAAAGCCGTTTCGGTGCGAATATGGAAAACTGGCGCTGGGGTAACGTGAACAAGCTCCAAGTTCAGCACCCATTTAGTCAGCAGATGCCATTTTTGAGTCGATTTTTAGATATGCCGTCTGTCCCAGGGTTTGGAGATAGTTTCATGCCTGCGGTTCAGGGGAAAAGCTTCGGTGCATCACAGCGGTTTATTGCTCAACCAAGATATTTGAATAACGCCGTTATGACGGTCGCAGGGGGTCAAAGTGGCCACCCATTATCACCTTATTATCGCAGTGGGTTTGCTGCATATGCCGATGGGGAGCTCACCCCATTACTGCCGGGTGAAATACATCATGTGATTGAATTTTCGACTCCATAGGTATTGACGCTTTAAGTATTGTGTACCTTTTTTAAGGGGGCGCTAGTCGTTCGATTACGTCCTTGTGTTTTACTGATATATAAGGCATCGTCAGCCAACTTAATGGCCATCCGAAAAGGCAATGCAGGGTGCCATTGGGCGATGCCAAAACTCATGGTCACTTGTAGCGTATCGCCGTTAAAAGTATGTGTTTCAATTTCTCGACGCAGGCTTTCAACTCGAGCTTGTGCGGTCTGCAAATCACAATTGACAAACACTAATAAAAACTCTTCGCCTCCCCAACGAACTGCAATATCAGAGTGCAGTGTGTGGTGTTTTATTTTTAACGCGACTTCGATTAAAACGTCATCACCCATGTCATGGCCGTATTTATCATTGATGCCCTTAAAATGGTCAATATCAGCCATGACAATAGTGAGCTGCTGCGATGTATTAACGCAATTTTCTTGTGCGTTCTTGATTAGCTCTTTGGCGTAGCGGCGATTAAACAGGCTCGTTAACGGATCTTTGGCTGCTAGTTGCGCCAGTTGATAGCGGTTCGAAAAGGTGACCTCACGAATATGACCAATGGTATATATGCTCGGTAGCGCACAGATCAAGACATTAATGAAGTGGATGTAGGGGGCGAGGTGACTCAATATAAAGCTGTGTTGAACACTATTAAAAAGCTCAAATAAAGCGGCAAAGGTGAGGATGAGCAGCAGTGCTAACCCCGACGCGATTTTTAATTTGAGTTGATAATCTAGTAAGATGAGACTCGCTATGGTCCATAGATAATATTGAAATCCATAGCTCATGCCAAGTACAGCGCAGACGAATATGGAATGTAGCGTGACTTCAATACAAAACAGTCGCAAAGCGAGATGACTTTTGTTTTGATATAGGAGCTTTATGCCCATTGACCAAGCGATCACACTGCCTACATTGACCACTGCTAATATGGCAATGTCACAATACCAGAACAACACCAATAATAAGCAATGCAGCCCTAAGCAATAATATGCCAGCTGTTTGAAGAGCCTATTTTTAACTTGCTCGACGGTGTCAGGTTGACTGAAATAATGTTGACGTGTTGCCACACCAACTCCAAGAATATGTGATAATTGTTTCAGTATAGGAGATGGATCTCAAGCTGAACACTTGTCACTCATAGACAAGTGCAAGTACATCCACCATTGCGTAGCATCATGTGATATTTGCTTACAACATATCACCCCACATGACCATGATGGCAGCAATTGCGATTAAACTTAGTCCGAGCGTGTCGCGTTTTTTTGGCGGAGATTTTAGCCAGAAAGCGGCAATTAGGAGTGTAAAAAATACTTCAATTTGTCCTAGCGTTTTGACATAGGCAACATGCTGGAGACTCATGGCACTAAACCATCCAATGGAGCCAATGCAACTGGTGGTGCTGATCAGTAGTACCAAGGGTAAATGCGACTTAAGTGTGGCCCATGCTTGCGGTGTTTTAATACTGATATAGAGACTCAAAATGAGCGTTTGGCAACCAAGTACGTACAACAATACCCACCCCGCGCTATGCGGAAAAGGCAGCCCTGAAGCAAGAGCAGCTTCTCTGACCCACAGCGAAGTTAGGGCAAAACAGGTACCGCATAGTAAGCCGATGGCGGCTGTTTTTAGGTTAAATTGCTTTAAACTGAAACCGCTCATTAATAAGACTGCCACAGCGCCGATTAAGACACCAATCCAACCGATCAGTGTTAAAGCCGAACCGAAAAACAACATACCTAAGATTGCGGCCATTAACGCCTCACTTTTTGCTAAACCGGCACCAGTTGTAAAGTTTTTTTGTTTAAACAATACGACCATGAGAGCGGTTGCGATGATCTGCATGAGGCTAGCAGCGAGGATATAAGCACCTAGCGTGAGTGACGGCTGCAAAGCTGGTGCAGGTTTAAATGTGTAGAGTAAATAGACGTAGAGCGCGGCGATAGGAGTTGCAAATATGAACCTTGCCAAGGTAACCAGACTGACACTGGCGTGTTTGCTGAGTTGGCTTTGCAGGGCATTGCGCCACGCTTGACTGAATGCCGCTAGGCACGTAAATAAAATCCACCCCATAGATCACCTTCATTGACTATTTGTTATTTAAATTACTATGTTAGCGTTTGTATCCATAATGAATTTTTGTGATGACGGGTATTTTAAATAGTGACTAGACAATGGTGCGACAATCTGTCGCAGTGTGGACTTTATGTGATTTACCTATACTGTGGTGGATGTTACTCATAAAGTCACGAAAATGTATTAGAGTGGCTTTGTTTCACCTGCCTATTGCAATTCAATTATTCAATTTTTAGTTAAAATACGATTAAATAGTATTCAGATTGTGTTTTAAGGATTGACAATGAACTTGATAATTTTGTGTGCACTAATTGCGGTGTTTCTGCCGTATCTAGCTAAGATCCCCATCATTGTTGCGGCCAATAAAGCTGGTGGTTACGACAATAAGCAGCCGCGAGCACAACAAAGCACATTATCTGGATTAGGTGCTCGCGCAGTTGCAGCGCATTACAACAGTTTTGAGTCTCTCATTGTGTTTGGTATTGCGGTAGCGATCGTGCTTTCAACAGGGACCTTGAGCCCAGTGATACAAGGTCTGGCTGTTGTACATATTATTGCTCGGTGTGCTTACTGTATATGTTATTGGTACGATCTAGATTTGCTACGTTCAATGAGTTGGACAGTAGGAGTTTTGTGCCCAGTGGCCATGATCGTGATGTGCTTATAAAGGAGGTAGGTTAAGTTGCGGGGCTAATGTGTTGATATCTAGCTGACAATACTGTCCTTCGGGCAAGGTATTAGGGTCAAGTGTGAGGTTGGCTATACGGGTACGATATAAATCGACGACACGACGATTACAATGCTTGGCCATTTTTCTAATTTGCCGATTTAATCCTTGCTTAAGGATAATAACAAACGTTTTTTCAGCAACCTGTTTAACTGTACAGGGTAACGTCAGATGCCCATCGACGGGTACCCCCTGCGACATTGCAATACAAAACGTATCGTCAATCTCTTGATCAACCGTAACAATGTATTCCTTCTCTTGGTGTTGATCTGGGTGAATTAACGCATGACATAATTCACCGTCATTGGTGAGTAAGAGTAGTCCCCTGCTATCTTTGTCTAATCGGCCAATGGGATAAACCCGAGTTGTATTAGGTAAGTGATGTATTAAGCTTGCAGGGTCTTCAATATTTAGTTTACAGTCAATACCGACGGGCTTGTGATATATGTATAATAATTTCGGTGCAAGTCCCATTACTTTTTTGCCTTCAACCCAAATGTCATCATGCTCATTTACGTGATCAATATGATTGGCAGGTCGCCCGTTTACCTTTACGAGACCTTGATCAATAAGCCGTGAGGCTTGTCGTCTAGAACAAATACCACAGTGACTAAGATATTTAGCTAAACGCATTGGCTGGTGAGTAGTAGGTTCGCTCATTAGGGATATCGAGTGGTTAAACAGGCCCGCATAATATTAAAATTATTATCATGTGTGCGCAATAAACTTTACCGAGCTTTATCTCGTATAGAAAAACTTTGGAGGTTGGAAATGAAAATTACTCTCGCTGCATTAGGTGATAAAGCCACCATAGATAAGTTTATTGTAAACTCTCTTGATCAGGCGTTGTATCAACTAACGGTGTGCATTGGAGATACCGAGTATGTGGTGGTTGACGAACGTGGTGAAACCATCAAAGCACATAACCCTTTAGATTTACAAAAGAAAGTTCAGAATTTACCTTATCAGAAGATGACGCTACGCCAGTACAGTGCCTATGATGAAATGATAGGTCAGCCATTGCGTGAAGGCAGCAATCAACTTGAAGTCCCTTTTGGTGATAATAAGTTGTACTAGTTAAATGTTGATACTATGTAGGCTTTTTTACTCATAGCGACAGAGAAACTATACGATTATTCTAAATTCTGAATACGCATAATTTTATTTAAGTTTATGACTTTTATGAATTTACGCATTTTTTGGTGTGCATCTTTATTTTTATAAAATGCTTCATTTATTAAACTTTTTCACACTTTATTAAAACAATCATATATATTAGAGTTACACTTAATACATCTTGAGTTAATTTGGTGTTACTTGTTGTGGAGATCAATCAATTACAAAGGCATTTGAGTCATTGTGGTGATCTCGTTCGAGTAGGTGGACCACACGAACGTGGTCATTTGATCCCCGCTCGTGCGATTTCAAAAACCAAAACATTACTGTCTTTAGGCGCGAATGGTAATTGGCGCTTTGATAGGGCATTTCAGGAGCTAAACCCTGAATGCCAAGTTGTTGCAGTGGACCATAACCTCAGCTTATCTTCAGTGCTTAGTGACGCATTAAGCAGTGGTATCAAGCTATTACGCAGTGCTTTTTTAGGTAAAGTAAAACAGAGTAAGTGCCATGCGCAAACGCTCCTGAACCAAGTTTTACTTTATATGTTTTACAACAACAGCAATCGCTTGCTGCGTCGCCGTGTGAGTAATCAAACGAATGAAGTGGATATTCGATTAGAAACTTTGATTGCCGTTTATGGCACGATTGATGACAACGCGACCATGCTCAATATTAATATGTCTTGTCAGCAATGCCATTTATTAGAAGATATTATTGCTTTGGAGAGCATGTTGAGTGTTGTGACTATTGAACTGTCACCATTGCCAACCAATGTCACTGAGATCGAGGGTTTGATAGATCAGATGTCAGCATGTTTTGATATCGTCAATGTATCCAGTAATGGTGTTGATGTTGACCAAGCACCTTCAATAGATTGTTTAGCGGCGCCTCTGGAGCTGACATTCATGAACAAAAGGCTCTCGCGCTGATATCAATAGGTGGCTTTGTATGGTGCTCACCTAGGCTTTAATATGAGCTCAGCATTTTGTTGATCTATTTCAAAATCAAAATGTCGCAAAAAATTCATACCCAGTAATCCCGGTCCATAATGAGATTGCTCCATCACACCAAATTCAAACGGAGTTTTTTGTTTCGTGCCAATTTGTATTCCTGTGCTTTGGTAAAACGGTACTTCGGTAATGCCATTGGCTGTGCTCACGCGTCTAGAGTTCACATAGCTTACGTCATAAGCCAGTTGCTCAAATTGCGCGGCCGTCAATGCCGTTACGCTGGCACCGGTGTCTATCATGAGTGCAATGTCTTGACCCGCAATCTTCGCCTTTAGAATATAATGTTCTCCTTGGCGGACAAGGGGAATTCTTTCAGTTTGTTGTGTCGCGTTGTCGAGGGCTTTTTTTAGTGGTGCAATGGCTTGGTGCTGAAGTTGTTGAGCACTGAGTTGCGATAGCAATAACTCTGCTTCTAAGGCGTTATTCAGCGCTAAGTGTGCCTCAGTCATGGCGGCAATTATCGGAAGATTTCCAGGTTGTTCGCTCAGCCATATTTGGCCTTGTGTAATGGTTTCATGCCAGTTACTTTGCGTTTTTAGTTGTGCTAATCGTTGTGTAATTAAATTGGTTATGATGTCTTGTAACTGAGCGAATTCGGGGTAAAGGTGCAACAAATTGATATAGCGATCAATCGCTTCGTTGTGCTCGCCTTGCGCAAAATAGATATCAGCTTCTAATTGCAGTGCGGTAAAATCAGTGGGTGTAATTGATAAAATACGTTGCACGAATAACAGTGTATCTGCTAACTGCTGGGTATTTTGATGTGTCAACTTAGCGCTGAGTTGACCTATCCAGCTATGTATCTGAGCAATATGTTGGAGTGGATGAGTGCTATTTTCCCACACAGCAATCGCCCTTAATATATCACCTTGATTAAAGTAACGAATAGCTTGTGAGAGAGGTTCATGTGACTGTATTGAGTGTGCGGGCGGAGTCTTTGGGGTTATTTGTGTCACAACTTCAGCCTGTATCTGCGCAGGCTCGTTTTTGAATAGGCTTTGTAAGATAGAGCCTGGTCGCTGCCATTCAAAATAGACGTTGAGCGTTAAAGAGCACATCAGTAATAACCACATGAAATATCGCATTGCTGTGTACTCCTTGAGTGACGTTAGAGAGTGTGTTTATTCAGCACATTGGCAATGGCTGTAGCAAAATCTCTATGATGTGCAATGCCTATGGATTTGAGTCGGGTGTCTTTGAGTGCACAATTATAAGGCCTTGCTGCTGTCTGCGATGGCTCTGGTAAAGCAACTAGGTCTTGAGAATTTAGGCCTAATACTTTTGCAATATAGACAGCCATCTCGTATTTGGTCATTGACTGGTTATTTGATATATGAAAAGTGCCCGCTTGCATTTCCGGTGGTTGGAAAAATAAATCGTTCAGCGTGAGCGCAATGTCTTCTACATGGGTTGGATAGCGAATGGCCCAATGATCATGTTCACTGTGAGGGTTTTTTATCACTTGTTCAGCAATAATGGTCACTGCTGACTCGGCTAAGTACTCCACTTCACCATATAAAACGGGGACCCGTACAACAGTATGCTGTGAGCTCACCGCTAAAACAGCTTGTTCTGCCTGTACTTTACTTTCGCCATAAAAATTAACTGGGGAAGTTGCTGCATCTTCAATATAAGGCGCAGCTTGACCATTGAATACATAATCAGTGCTAATCAATACAAATTGGATATGTCTATCTTTACACAGTGTAGCGAGAAATTTCGCTGCTTGGACATTTAACGCGATGGTTGCCTGATGATCATTTTCACATATGTCTGGTTTGCGCTCAGCGGCTGCATGAACCAAGATATTTGGGCGGTGAGTATCTAAAAATGTGGTGATAGCCGCCTGATCATGCAAATCTAATTGTTCTATGGGGGGAGCCGCTCGACTGAACCCTGTGCCAATGACGGTATTTGATTGGGATAATACTTTAACTAAAGCGCGTCCGAGTAATCCAGTTGCACCTGTAACGACAATTTTATTCATTGTTTTCTCAGCTTCTTTATCACGCTAGTATCTTAACGCTAGGTTAGCGTGTAAAGAAGAGGAAATGCGGTGAAATAAATGAGAAAAATAGATTAGTTGTAGATTGAGAGATACGACACCTTGATATGATGTCGTATCTGATTAAAAAGGTTAAGCAGACTGCTGTTGCGTTTGGCCTTCCCAAATTTTCGCTCTAAAACTAAATAGCAAAATAAGGATACCGACACCGATACCAAACAAGCTGATCTGTAGGTAAAGGTTTGGAATTTGATCTACTTGCTCTGGATCAAAGTTACCCGCCAGTAATCCTGAAATGATGTTACCGATAGAGTAAGTCAGTACAAATATCCCCATCATTTGGCCAGCAAAGCGCTTTGGTGATAACTTACTGACCGCACTTAATGCCACAGGGCTTAGGCAAAGCTCGCCGACGGTATGCAGGAAGTAAGTCGTAATAAGCCACATTGGCGCTACTTTAAAGCCTTGCGCCGCGTATTGAGAAGCGAAAAACATCACAATAAACCCTGTTGCCATAATGATCAGGCCAATTGCACATTTAAGGCTGTATGAAGGGGTGATCATACGTTTGGCAAGGTTAATCCAAAGTGCGGCAAAGAAAGGCGATAAAATAATGATGAAGAATGAGTTTGAAGATTGGAACCAGGCAGTTGGGACGGTAAAGCCTGCGATCACTCGGTCAGTATAGTTTTGTGCGAATAGGTTTAAAGAGGAACCGGCTTGCTCGAAGCCTGACCAAAAACACGCTGACGCCACACAGACTAAAAACAGTGCCCATAGCTTTTTCTTTTCACCCTCATCAAGGTCGCCCGCAAAATAAATATAGCCATAATAGCCAAGGAAAATCACAGTAAAGGCAACAGCAACATATTGTGCAAGCGTCACAGGTTCGATGATGATCACGCCAGCATAAGTCAGTGCGACAATCGCGGCGGTTGCTGCTAGAACAGCGCCGATTGCAAGCCACGCATTTTTACTGCCAGCGGGCGTTAATGGATGACTCGGCTTGTCACCGACACCTTTAATGTTGCCAAGTGTCATGCGATACTGAACAAGACCGATTGCCATACCCACGGCCGCCGCGCCAAAGGCCCAGTGCCAACCGACATTTTCCATAAAGTAACCACACACCATGTAGCCAATTACCGAGCCGATATTAATGCCCATGTAGTAAATGGCGTAGCCACTGTCGCGGCGCACATCTTCACTGCTGTATAGTTGGCCGACCATGGCACTGATATTGGGCTTTAATAAGCCTGTACCCATGGCCACTAAAATGAGGCCGATGAAAAACGTACTTTGGGCTGGAATAGCGAGCACGATATGCCCGAGCATGATGATAATACCGCCATACCACACGGTTCGTTGACCACCAAGCAGGCGGTCAGCTATCCAACCGCCGGGTAGGCCGAGGAAATACACTGCGCCTGTGTACAAACCATAAATCGCGGTTGCGGTGGCAACGGTGAAGGCAAGACCTTCTTCTTGTAGGCTTGCGGTCATAAATAAGACCAGCAAGGCACGCATGCCGTAGTAGCTCATACGTTCCCACATTTCAGTGAAAAATAGGGTTGAGAGGCCTTGTGGATGACCGAAAAAACCCGTGTCTAACTTGTTGTCCGGTGACTCAGCAGAAGCTGCTTCGTGAGATGACATAATGACTTCCGATTCTGTGTTTTTATATTTGAAAGCCAATATTAGTACGTTATCTATACTGTGAATGCAAATTTAGCAGACTAATTGCGAATTGACAGTGCTCAAATAAAGGTACCTTTTGGTTGAGTAATCCTTATTTGAGCACACTTATTGATGCTTAACACAGCGCTTGAAGCTGGTGGATATCTGAAATTTCAATATCCGCAAGGCCCTTGTAGCCATAGGTGGTATCTTGATTATTTAACCATACGCTTTGACAGCCAGCATGGTTCGCGCCCTGTACATCGGTATCTAAACTATCGCCAATATGTAAGATCTGTGCAGGCACTATGTCTAAATCACGGCAGGCGCGCTGAAAAAGGGCATCACTTGGTTTTGCTTCACCATCTGGCCCTGCTAAGTATACCTTTTTAAATACGCCAGCTAAGTTAAACTTGTCGACCTCGACATTACCATTGGTGATGGCAATTAAAGTGTATTTTTGGGCCAAGTTATCCAATAGAGTCAGTACAGAATCAGCAACCGTGATTTGACTTCGGGCGTCAGCAAATGCCTGATAGGCACCATGCGTATGTCGTGTGATCTCTTCCGTTGTTAAGTTTAATTGTGACAAACCATATGTGAGTGCAACTTTTCTCCATTGTGTGACATCACTTTGTAAGTGCGGGTGTGTTTCACCAATATGGTGTCTGCACTCAAGCCAATAGTCATCGCCTTTGGCTGCCCATTCAGGGATGGCTTGCAGATAACTGTGCATGGCTTTGATTGCACCGAGAATAATAGGGTGGTTATTGTAAAGTGTGTCGTCTAGGTCAAAGCTTAAGACTTTAATAGGTGAGATGGCTCGATTGAATCGCATAGTGCACGGTTAAGTTGGACAACAATGTTTTTATTGTAAGCGAAAAGCAGTGCCTGAGTGAACCCAATCACGTTTCGCTTAGCTAAGGCTTTTTTTGCTTGGCTCTTGGGTGGGCTTGATCGTACACCTTGGCAAGATGCTGAAAATCGACATGCGTGTAAACTTGCGTGGCCGACAAGCTGCTGTGCCCGAGCATTTCCTGGATACCGCGCAGGTCACCACTGGACTCTAATAAATGGCTAGCAAAGGAGTGGCGTAACTTATGCGGGTGCACGTTGGCACTGATCCCTTGTTTTATGCCCCATTCTTTCATGCGTGCGCGCACATGACGGACAGAAATACGGGTTTTGCGACTACTAACAAACAAAGCAAGTTCTTCTTCATGGGCAAACATAGGACGCAGCTTTAACCATGCGCCAATGGCTTCGCGGGCTTTACTGCCAACAGGCACCACACGCTCTTTATTGCCTTTACCCAATACACGGATCTCTCCGTCACGAATATCGTACAAGTTGGTATTCACTAATTCACTAATACGTAGGCCACTTGAATACATGAGCTCCATCATGGCTTTGTCACGAACAGCTAATGCGTCATCATCATCGATATCGAGTAGCTGCATCATTTGATCAACATCGAGGTTCTTTGGCAGTGGCTTTTGAAACTTTGGGCCTTTTTGTGCTGCTGCAGGGTCGTGCACACTGTCTGAGTCTGCGTGCTTAGTTTTAAGAAACTTATAGAGGCTACGAATACAGCTGAGCTTGAGGTTAATGCTGCGAGGGTTGTATTGTTGTGCGCGTAATTGCATTGAAAAGCGCCGAATTAATTCGCTGCTGACACTCGACCAGCCATGGCAATGGGGGACGAAAAACTGTGCGGCTAAGGTTAACTGAGTTTGATATTGCGTCAGCGTGTGCGCTGAATATTGCTTTTCATAGCGCAAATAGGCCATGAAGTCGTCAATGGGGGTTTGCCACTGAGCACTGAGCGGTATGTCGCTCATGCGAGCTCCTTGAGCCGTATTTGCAATGAAGAGACCAGTTCATTAACAAACAAATTACCGTTATCAGGTGAAAAATGGTCTGCACAGCCACTGGCAAAGGCTAAAATTGCGGTGGGCTTATCACTTGGACCAAGTAGGTAAAGGGCAACAGATTGACAGGCAAAGCCACTGAATAGCAATTTTTGCTCTTCTAAATCTAGCCGCCCCAAATATCGAGATAACTTGTTAAAGCGCCTGCTCACCAGCTCTTCTAACGTGGTGTCATAGGGGATCAGCTGACACACGGAAATTTTCGGCGATTGCGATAAGGTATCAGCGAGGATATCCGCCAACTCTTGAAAGTTCTTGCAGTACCATAGAGCACGTTGGCAATCACTAAACAATTTGAAAATGAGTTCATTTTCTCTTGCTGAGTCGATCATGGTGCTAATTTGTTTTTTTAGCTTGGTATTTTCCTCGCGAAGTAAGCGCTGTTGCATCAAGGCGAGGTTTGGCGCACCTTGGTGCTGGACATGCAGGTTCATGTCTAAGAGTAAATATGGGTGCTCAAGCAAAAAGTCCGGATTTTGCTGTAAAAATGTCATCACATCTTGGGCTGACAAATTTGTTGGGTTGTTGCTCATATTGCTACCTGTCCATCAAAAACATGTTCCGCAGGGCCTGTCATTTTGACGGGCTTATTGCCGCCACTCCAGCGCACTTGTAACGTGCCACCAGGTAAGTCAACGCGCACCGTATCAGCTAACTTGCCTTGTGCAATGCCAACAGCCACGGCGCCACATGCACCGCTGCCGCACGCTAAAGTCTCTTGTGCACCACGCTCCCATACTCGAAGCTTGATATGTTCTCGGTTAATGATTTGCATGAAGCCGACATTAGTCCGTTTTGGAAAGCGTTCATGATGCTCAATGAGCGGGCCTAGTGTCTCGACATCAGCGGTATTTATATCATCAACTTCGATAATACAGTGTGGGTTACCCATGGAGACCGCGCCACAAAAAATGGTGTGTTCATTGGCTCTTAGCACATAAGTGAGCTCACTTTGTTGTGCTTTAAAGGGAATATCTTGTGGCGCGAATTGCGGTGTGCCCATATTGACAGTAACTTGGCCGTCCTTTTCAGTATACAAAGTAATATCACCACCTTTAGTCGAGACATTGACTTTGTGCTTGTTAGTCAGCCCTTTCATTCTGATAAAGCGGGCAAAGCAGCGTGCACCGTTGCCACATTGCTCTACCTCAGTGCCATCGGCATTAAAAATACGATAATGAAAATCTAAATCTGGGGAATAAGGCGGCTCGACCAGCAATAATTGATCGAAGCCAATGCCAAAATGTCTATCTGCGAGCTTTTTAATTTGATCGCGCGACAAAAAAACGTTTTGTGTGACGTTATCAATCACCACAAAATCGTTTCCTAAGCCATGCATTTTTGAAAAATTTACAAACATATTATTTTACTATTTAGCCGCTCAATGCGATGCACCATCGCTCTTATTATTCTGAAAGTAAGGTTTCACCCTGCCATAGCGATTCAAGTGATTCTCTGACACGTATCACTTGAGCGCGATCACCATCAACCATGATCTCAGCCACTCTTGGGCGTGAATTATAGTTTGAGCTCATGGTAAAACCATAAGCACCCGCGCTGCGTTGAGCAAGTAAATCACCGGGTAAAATGGCCAAGGTTCGATCTTTACCAATAAAGTCGCCAGTTTCACAGACCGGACCAACCACATCATACGTATGTTCTGGTGTGCCATCATGACGAGGGCTGACAGCAATGATCTCTTGCCACGCCTGATACAATGATGGGCGCAACATGTCATTCATTCCCGCATCGACAATTGCGAAATGCTTGCCCGTGGTAGGTTTTAAGTATTCTACCTTGGTTACGAGCAGGCCTGCATTGGCCGCAATGGCACGGCCAGGTTCAAAAATTAATTCTAATTCTTGATGTGACGCAAGTCGCGCAATGACTTGAGCAGCATATGCACTTGGGTGAGGTGGCTTTTCACCATCATAAGGAACACCGAGTCCACCGCCAATATCTAAGTGGTGGAGTGTGATCCCCGCAGACTTTAAGGTATCAACCAAGTCTAATACTTTATCTAATGCTGCTAAAAAGGGTTCAACCTCGGTGAGTTGAGAGCCGATATGAAAATCTACCCCAACGACCTTGATCCCTGGTAAAGCACACGCCAATTGATAGACGTCAAATGCTTGTTTGATATCAATACCAAACTTATTCTCTTTCAACCCAGTAGAGATATACGGATGTGTTTTTGCATCGATATCAGGGTTAACACGTATAGAGACTGGCGCTTGTACTTTCATTTGCGAGGCAATTTCAGAGATGCGTTCTAACTCAGCTTTAGATTCGACATTGAAGCACTTAATGTTTTGTTCAAGCGCGTAAATGATCTCTTGCTGTGTTTTCGCTACTCCTGAAAACACCACTTTTTTAGCATCACCACCGGCTTTCAATACGCGCGCCAGCTCACCTTGTGAGACGATATCAAAGCCTGCTCCCATGTTTGCCAAGACATTGAGTACGGCAAGGTTGCTGTTTGCTTTTACTGCGTAGCAGACCAAATGTTTATGCTGGGCCGCAGCATCAGTAAATGCTCGGTAATGACGTTCGAGCGTTTTGCGAGAGTAAACATAGCAAGGTGTACCATATTGGGCCGCGATATCTTTGATAGCAACTTGCTCTGCGTACAATTCATTATTTTGGTACTGGAAAAAGTCCATTTACTTATCCTTTTCGTCAGTTTTTGTCGTTTCTTGCGATGATTGTTGCGTGGTTGAAGTACGGTTTTTGTCTGCGTCTTCAGGTAAATACAGTGGACCACGTTGCCCGCAAGCTGTTAACGTTAAGGTGCTAGTCAATGCTAGGGCAAGTAAGCTAAATTGAGTGTATGTCGCTTTCATTAGATTAATGATGTCAGTGCCTTTATAATCGCAGAGTAACAGAATTCGCGAAAAAAGCAGCTTTTGCGGTTGAAATTTATTCCCTGTATCGGGAAAGCTGGTTGTCGCTTAGCCGTATTTAAGGAGTTAGTCATGACAGATAACGAGTATCATCAGTTAGCCGAAGCGTTAATGTTAACAATTGAAGAGCAGATCGACGATTGTGATGCTGATTTAGACTATGAATCTGCTTCCGGTATCTTAGAGATTATATTTGCTGATCGTTCTAAAATTATTATCAACAAACAAGCGCCACTACATCAAGTATGGGTAGCGACTAAATTTAATGGCCATCACTTTGAATTACGTGATGATAAATGGATAGATAACCGTTCAGGCGCGGAGTTTTGGCAGTTTATGGCTGATGCGGCGACTCGTCAGGCGGGTCAGAAAATAGAGTGGCAACACGACTAATGTTAGAATTTGTAGAATATGCTGCTAAAACGCAGCACAAAGCAACGGTAATTTGGCTGCATGGATTAGGCGATTCAGGTAATGGGTTCTTACCGATTGCCCCCGAGTTAGATTTACCTGATTCATTGGGTGTACGTTTTATATTTCCTCATGCGCCGATACAGCCTGTGACCGTCAATGGCGGTATGGAAATGCGCGCTTGGTATGACATTAAGAGCATGGATCTTGAAAATCGTGCAGATGAAGCGGGTGTACGTGAGTCGGCGGCAGCAGTGTCTGCGTTGATCGAACAAGAAATCGCAGCAGGGATCTCTGCCGATAAAATCATTTTAGCGGGCTTTTCGCAAGGTGGCGTGATCAGCCTACACTTAGCACCACGTTTATCGCATACATTGGCTGGTGTTATGGCATTATCGACTTACATGTGTGCACCACAGAAATTGAGCGGAGAAGCGATACAATCTGCGTTAAATATCTTTATGGCGCATGGAAGTCACGATCCTGTAGTGCCGATGCAAGCGGGACGTACCGCGTATAATACACTTGTGGATCAAGGGTATGAGGTCAGGTGGCAAGATTACCCAATGGAGCACCAAGTGTGCATCGAAGAGCTTAAAGCGATCCGAGCGTGGCTAATCGCACGCTTGTCATAGTGAATAGGACAGACATATGACTCAACGTATAGTGATAAAAACCAAAATGACAGAGGCTAAATCCCAGCCACGCCGTATTGAAACCGTCGGATATCAATATCATTGGCGGCGCATTATCAGTGCGGTGTGTGTGGCAAGTTTTGGTGCTACTGCGTTGTCATATGGGGTGTTTACTTCTGTCTATGCGGAGGAAGAACAGGTAAATATCAGTGCGCCTTCAAATGCAGCAGTGTCTACCTATGAAGTGACGCAAACAGAGTCTGAAGTTGCAGATAGGAAAGATGTTGATGGTTACACACCATCGGTAGATGAACTAATCACAGATACTGTAGACACGACACAAATGACTGGCGAGACTGCGATGTTAGCAGAGACAACACCTCAAGTTGTGTTGGAAGATCAAATACCCATTGAGCCGTCTATAGCAGCCGAAGAAACAGAGCAGTCATCACAAAAACAATTTGCAGCCGATGCACAAGTCGCTAGCGTTGCACTCAATGCAAAGGTGGATACCAGTCACATCAGCCGAGCTGTTTTGACCACAGGCATTGAAGATCGGGAACCAATCAATGTGCTTAAGCACCTTGTTGAACCAAATCGTTTTCAAGAAAAACTCTATTTCTTTACCGAGATCAAAGGACTTCAAGGCGAAGTGGTGCAACATTTGTGGTTTCATCAAGACCAGCTAATGGCAGACATTACGCTGCCAGTGAGTACACCAAGATACCGTACTTACTCCAGTAAAAATATTATGCCGAGTCAAACCGGAGAATGGCGTGTAGAAGTGATCACGCAAGGCGGTCAATTGTTAGCACAAAAATCATTTCGAATTTTAGCAAAGGCTCCATAGAGGCCGACAAGGTAAGACATGACAGAAACAAAAAATAGCGTGCGTATTGCAACACGTAAAAGTGCATTGGCACTTTGGCAAGCAGAGTATGTAAAAGCGAGACTAGAGCATTTTCACCCAGGGCTTGTGGTCGAATTAGTGCCTATGTCAACCAAAGGTGACAAGATCTTAGATACACCACTGGCTAAAATTGGCGGCAAGGGGTTATTTGTCAAAGAGCTTGAGCAAGCCATGCTAGAAGGGCGTGCAGACATCGCAGTGCATTCAATGAAAGATGTACCGGTTGAGTTTCCAGAAGGGCTTGCGCTACATACTATTTGTGAGCGTGAAGATCCGCGCGACGCATTTGTTTCAAATCAATATAAACACATCAGTGAATTACCAGCAGGTGCTGTGGTGGGTACCTCCAGTTTACGTCGCCAATGTCAGATCCGAGCAGCTCGTCCAGACTTAGTTATTAAAGATTTGCGTGGCAATGTAAATACGCGCTTAGCCAAATTAGACGCAGGTGAATTTGATGCCATTATTCTCGCTGCAGCGGGTCTAATTCGCCTAGAAATGCCAGAGCGTATTGCGAGCTTTGTTTCTGTTGAAGATTCACTACCGGCGAATGGTCAAGGTGCCGTTGGCATTGAATGTCGTAGTGATGATGCACGTATTCAGGCACTGTTGGCGCCGCTGGAGCATGCCGCAACAAGGGCACGTGTGTTGGCAGAAAGAGCGATGAACCGCCGTTTAGAAGGCGGATGTCAAGTTCCTATTGGTGCGTATGCTGAGCTGCAAGCAGGCCAGCTATATGTACGTGGTTTAGTGGGGGCTGTTGATGGCAGCAAAATCTTAAGAGCGGAATTGACTGGTGATGTTGCCAATGCAGAAGTACTTGGCATTGAGCTTGCTGAGGCACTTTTAGCGCAAGGTGCGGATAGCATTCTAGCGGACGTTTATAGAGACGCTTAATGTGAAGTTTGCCATCACTCGGCCGCAAGGAAAGGGAGAAGCGCTTGCCTCTGAGTTGGCAAAATCTCATTCATCAGCACTGTGTACACCAGTGCTGAAACTCTGTTCAGTTCAAGCATCACCTCAACAATTACTCAGCGCCTGTGATGCTGATATCCTCATTTTTATCTCGCAAGACGCGGTGATTAACTTTGCATTGCAACTCCAAGCAGATGATCTGTCAGTGCCTTCTACTTGTAAAATTTTTGCCGTAGGCACACAGACCTCTGATGCGGTGAAGGCACATTTATCACGCCATGCCACGGCGCCTAAGCGTCAAGACTCTGAAGGACTGGTAGCGCTAAAAGAGCTACAAGCAGTGCAAGATTTGCAGGTTGTGATAGTCAAAGGGCGCGGTGGTCGTACGCATATCTCAACAGCGCTTAAATCACGCGGAGCGAGGCTAAGTACCTGTAATGTCTATGAACGAACCGCAGCGCAAAGTCACTCAGATGACTGGTTAGACCTCTGGCGGGAAGCTAAAATTGACGGTATAGTAATTACCAGTAATGCGGCGGTTGATGCGATTTTTAATACCCATCAAGCGGCCAATCAGGCTTGGTTGCAAGCATGTATGTTTGTTGTTGTCAGTGAGCGGACAGCGCAACACCTTAAAATACAGTATAAAATAACCGATACACAGATCGTGGTGAGCCAAGGCGCCAGCACAGAGGCGTTAGCACAAACGATAGGTGATTTAAATTCCCAACAGGGCAACGCAATGACGGAAAAACAGCAAGAAACGTTGGCTTCAACCCCATCGAATGAGCCGCAGCAGGTGGAAACCCATGCAAAAAATCATACTGCCAAATTGAGCAAAACAGCGGTATTGGCGTTATTGGTCGCCTTGACGGGAGTGGGCGCTGCTGGTGGTGTCTACATGTATAACCAACAGCAGGTGACTCAGCAAAGTGGACAAATAGCGCAGTTAAGCGCGCAAAATTCGCAATTACAGTCGCAGCTGCAAACCACTCAGTCGGCATTAAACGAATTACAAAATCAGTGGCAAGCTCAACAAAAATCGATGAATACGCAATTGCAGCAACAGCAGCGACAAGTGCAACAAACATTACAACAAACCCTGTCGCAAGCGCGCCAGCAGGTAGGGGGGGCGGTTAGCTCAGAACTGCGTGCATTGGCGCGTTATGCCGAATTTAAAGCGGCCAGTGAGCGTGATTATTTAGGTGCTGTCATTGTATTAAAGCGCCTAGATGGCGCGCTATCAGAAGAGCTCGCAACAGATACATTAAAGCTCGCCATTAACCAAGATATAGCGATGCTGCGGGCACTGCCAAAGCCCAGCACTGAAGCGGTGTATATGGAACTGGCGGGGTTGATTTCTCAGGTGGATAAATTACCACTGAAAACCATTGATAAACCAAAAGAACGTGCATCTGAAAGTGCCGAACTCAGTCGTGATATCAGCGAATGGCAAGCTAACGTTATCCGCAGTTGGCAAAAAATAAAGGCAGACTTTTTGACTATTCGTCAGCATGATAGGCCTGTAATAGATCCTTTGTTAGATGCGCAAGAGCAGCAATTGATCCGAGCACAGCTACGCAGCTATTTACAGCAAGCGCAAACTGCATTCTTAGATCAGCAAGCCAGTATTTTCGACCAAGCCTTGTCGGGAGCGATATCGACTTTGAATAGCTATTATCGAACAAGTGATTCAGCTAGCAATATGGTTATGGAGCAGCTGCAGGTGTTGAAACGAGCAGAACACCCAGTTACTCAAACTCCTCAGTTGGCGACACCAAATGCACTGAAGGAGTGGTTACAATGATACGCTGGTTATTGGTGGTCATATTGTTTTTCGTCGTGATGGCTGGTGCACATATGTTGATCGATGAGAAGGGCTATGTCTTAGTATCGGCGGGCGTGTATACCATAGAGAGCACACTGGTTTCACTGGTGTTTATGCTGGTTTTAGCATGTGTCAGTGGCGTAATTTTGCTAAAAATCGTTAGCGCTATTTGGCGTGTTGTAGCTGGTATCTCAAAACGTCGTGGCAAAAAACGTATTGCTCGTCAGGAAGCTGCGCTGGAGCAGAGTATGTGGGCGCTGATAAATGGCCAAGAAGACAGCTTAAATTATGCCCTGCAAAAAGCTGAATTTCCCGAAAAGTGGCGGGATATGCAGTGTGCAATTCAAGCCAAAGCGGCATTGTATGCAGGGAAAAAATTGGTGGCCAGAGAGTATTTGCAGCAACTGAGTGAGCCGGCACAAAGTAAGGTTAGTCAACTTTGGTTAGCTGCGGAGCAGGAGGGGCAAGCACTGGAAAGTTTGGCACCCCAAGCAGAGATGAAAAAAGCCACACCGACGCAATTGCATGCCTATGTCAGTGCGCTGCTGCAAGCGAAAGACTGGGATACGTTACAGTCGACGATAGTGCAGCGTTATAAACAGCTGCACTGGGGTGAGGCGCAGTGGGATGCCTTTTTTAATGACTACTTTTCTGCCATTGTGCAATTCACAGACAAAGACCTTCAAGCGCTACAGGGGGCACTGCCTCGTGGGCTGAGAGCGTTGAGTAATAATGCATTTATGACTGTTTGTGTACGAACAGGTCAATTAGCACCAATTCGCAAAGAGTTGATAAAGCTTTTGAAAAAAGGCCAAGTTGTCGAGCTTGCTGAGATTTTACAGTACTTAGGTGGTGCAGATATCGAATTGCGTAAATTGGTACAAAGTAAATTGAAAAAACAACCTGAGCAACCTGATTTGTTGTTTTGTTTAGCCTGCTTGGCCAATGGTGAGGGGGATCATAGCCTCGCCGCGAAAATTTTTGATACATTATCGAGTGAGCCGTGGCAAGTTTTATGGCAGCATCAAGCGCAGCAGGCATTTGCAAAAACTGGGCAGTTTGAAAAAGCCTATTTACTCTTAAACGACCAGCATAATTAATGAAAAAGCCAGCGATAACGCTGGTTTTTTATCTCTCATATTTATCAGCGTGAAAATAGTTCAATGTCAGAGGTCTGTTTAGTTTATTTTTGCGGATAATTGTCCTTGTATCTAAACTTAAGATGCGTATGATCTGAAAAATTTTATCTGCAAACCGAGTGCCTTATGATCAATACCAAACTACCTTTACTTGATTTACACCGCCACTTAGACGGTAATGTGCGTGCTGAAACAATTTTAGACCTTGGTCAAAAATTCAATATGCCGCTACCAGCACACGATGTTGAAGGCCTAAGGCCACATGTGCAAGTACTCGATAACGCGCCAAATTTGATGGCATTCTTGGCTAAATTAGATTGGGGTGTAAAGGTGCTGGGTGATTATGATGCGTGTCGTCGTATTGCAGTTGAAAATGTACAAGACGCCATTGTGCAAAATATGGATTATACAGAGTTGCGCTTTAGCCCATATTACATGGCAAAAACACATAATTTGCATCCGCAAGGTGTGGTAGAGGCTGTGGTGGATGGAATTCAATCAGCCACTGCTGGACGCGATATTAAAGTGAATTTGATCGGTATCATGTCGCGTACTTTTGGTGTCGAAAAATGCCAATATGAGCTAGATGCACTTTTGGCATTTAAAAATGATTTGGTGGCGATTGATCTGGCTGGTGATGAGCTTGGATTCCCTGGCGAGTTATTTATTGAGCATTTCAAACAAGTTCGTGATGCTTATCTTGGTGCAACCATTCATGCTGGTGAAGCAGAAGGCGCGAGCAGTATTTGGCAGGCTGTTCAAGAGCTCGGTGCAACCCGCATCGGTCACGGCGTAAAGGCCATTGAAGACCCTAACCTGATGGACTACTTGCGTGATAATCGCATTGGTATTGAGTCTTGCCTAACCAGTAACCTACAAACCAGTACAGTTGCAAGCATTGAAACACACCCACTTAAGCAGTTTTTAGATCACGGTATTTTGGCGACTATCAATACCGATGACCCTGCTGTGCAAGGGGTAGAGCTTGATAATGAATTTGAAAAAGCCGCGCCATTAGCGGGCTTGAGCGAATCAGATATCTTTAAAGCACAACAAAATGCCATCGAAATTGCGTTTTTAAGTGATGCAGACAAACAAGCACTTTTGAAGAAATACGCTTAATACATGAAGCTGCTCAGTGTGCTGAGCAGCTTAAATAATTATCTTTTAATGCCGCGATGATCTGACTACGCGTCACGATGGCAATCACTTTTTCATCTTCCAACACTGGATAAATTTTTGGCTTGTTTTGCTGCATTTGAGTAGCTAAGTCGACAATCGTGGTTTCCTGCGTAACCGACAATGTATCTGTACTCATGAGCTCTGCAACTTGATTGGCGCCATCACAGAAATAGCTACTTTGCAGTAGTGGTGCAAGTAATTGTTGCTCGGAGATGAATCCGATCAACTTACCTTGGCTGTCTTGCACTGGAGCACCAAATAACCCAAATTTGTGTAGCTGCTCAATTGCATCCGTAATTTCAGTATCGGGTGTGATGTTTGGAAATTGTCCTGACATGATGTCTGAGATAAATTGTTTTGCCATGATAGCTCTCCTGTTGAGTGATAGAGCTAGTATGGGCGATGGCTAATCATTTTTAAAATTGATTATTTATATTGCTTTAATTGGTTTTTTAGATTGGTTGCGCGGTTTGGCACCGCGCATAGAGTGCATTATTTGATAAATGCAAAGGCATCCGCGAACATAAAGTCACGTTGTGCACCGTGATTGATAAAGTCATCACGTACAATACCGATCATGTCAAAGCGTCCAGCCATATAAACACTGTATGGCTCTAATGAGACGATGTCTTTCATCACAGCCTGATGCACATAGCCAGTATGGCCAGTCCAGTCAGCAGATGCATTTTCTACGACAGGGATAAATTGGAAGTTTGCTTTGCTGTTTGCCCAAGCCTCCATTTCTGCTTTCGCATAGAGTGCAGATTCTTCTTTTACACCCCAGTAGAATAAAACCGGCTGATCGTAGTCAATTTCAGCTAAGTAATCTGCCATTGATTTAACGTAAGAAAAGCCAGTGCCGCCAGCGAGTAATACTAAAGGTCTTGATTGTTCAGGGCGAACTTGTGAGATACCCAGTCCCACTTCAAGATCTACTTCAGCATCATTGCTGTGCGCTTCTCTCAAGTGATCCAGTGCCTGCATTGCATAAGAGTCAGCACCTGATGCACCAATGTGCAATTCAAGTTCTTGTTTTCTCGAAGGGCTGCTGGCAATAGAGAAAGCACGCTTATCTTTCTCGCCAAGTACGAGTTGTAAATAGTGACCCGCAGAAAATTCTGCATCATGTTGTGGCTTTAATAGCACCTTATGAACAAATTCAGTGAGAGGAGAAATGGCCTCTACACGCGCTTTTAGTATTTGCATTTCAAACCTTAATAATTAAGCACCTTGGCGAAAGTATGCGCACTGTAACATATTTGGTTGTCGATTTGATATATCGTCTACCGTGATTATTTACCTAACTTGTAAACATTTACAGGTATTCAGTGCGCATGACATTAAGCTGTTATTGCTTATCCATGATCCCCAGGCTATCCCAAATTTCATCCACTTTACGTTTAACTTCGTCATCCATCACAATAGGGACACCCCACTCACGATCAGTTTCACCTGGCCACTTATTGGTCGCATCCATACCCATTTTAGATCCGAGTCCAGATACCGGTGAAGCGAAATCAAGGTAATCAATAGGGGTACTCTCTATCATAGTGGTATCTCTGGCTGGGTCCATACGTGTGGTAATCGCCCAGATAACATCATTCCAATCGCGTGCATTGACATCATCATCACAAACAATGACAAACTTTGTGTACATAAATTGGCGTAAGAAAGACCACACCCCCATCATCACGCGTTTAGCATGACCTGGGTATTGTTTTTTCATCGTCACAACTGCCATACGATATGAACAGCCTTCTGGTGGCAAGTAGAAATCGACAATTTCAGGGAATTGTTTTTGTAAAATAGGCACAAAAACTTCGTTCAGTGCGACACCCAAAATAGCGGGTTCATCAGGTGGACGACCTGTATAGGTGCTGTGATAAATTGGGTTTTCACGATGTGTAATATGCGTGACCGTCATCACAGGGAAATCGTCGACTTCGTTGTAATAACCTGTGTGGTCTCCATATGGGCCTTCAGGCGCGGTTTCACCTTGCTCAATGTAGCCTTCTAATACGATTTCAGCACTGGCTGGGACTTGTAAATCATTAGAGATAGATTTGACTACTTCCGTTTTGCTACCTCTCAGCAAGCCCGCAAACGCGTACTCGCTAAGTGTATCTGGCACAGGTGTCACTGCCCCTAATATAGTCGCTGGATCTGCACCGAGCGCAACCGAGACAGGGTAAGGTTTGTCTGGGTGTTCTTTACACCACTCTTGGTAGTCTAACGCGCCACCGCGGTGAGATAACCAACGCATGATTATTTTGTTTTTACCCAACAATTGCTGGCGATAAATACCTAAATTTTGGCGTTTTTTATGTGGACCTTTAGTCACTGTTAAACCCCAGGTGATAAGGGGAGCAGCATCACCTGGCCAGCAGTGTTGAATTGGTAATTTAGTTAGGTCAACTTGATCCCCTGATAATACAACTTGCTGGCATGGGGCTTTTTTGACTTCTTTGGCTGGCATATTGAGCACCTGTTTAAATACAGGGATTTGGCCAATCGCTTCTTTGATCCCTTTTGGTGGCTCGGGCTCTTTTAAAAATGCCAGCAGCTTACCGACTTCACGCAGTTCGTTGACATCAGTTTGTCCCATACCCATGGCAACACGTTTTGGGGTACCGAAGAGGTTCGCTAAAACAGGAATATCAAACCCTTCAGGGTTTTCAAATAAAATAGCGGGCCCGCCAGCTCGCAATGTACGGTCGGCGATTTCGGTCATTTCTAACTTTGTCGAAATAGGTTGGCTGACGCGCACGAGTTCACCTTGCTTTTCAAGCAACTCGATAAACTCTCTTAAGTCTTTATATTTCATTTTTGCCTTTTACGCAGTGAGTACGCTTATTGGTAACTGGAGTATATCAATTCCCTTCAACACAGCACATAGTCAAACAGTTCAACAACCACTATTTAGACAGCTCATATTGTAACTATGCGCATACGTTCATCATTTAAAGATAATTGTTAAATTGGGTACGAATTAAGTAAGTATTTGGTTTAACACTGATCATATTTTTGTCTATGTTCTGCACTCTTTAGTTTCAATGCCCTAGTCTATAGGCTATATTCTGTGAGAGTCGACGGAGTATTGGGTGGAGGCGGCTTGAAGACAATAACAAAAATAGCGCAGCGTTTACTCTTTGCGTGTATTGGGCTGCATGCTACACAGACTCTCGCACAAACATTGCCAACAGAAGTGTTTGATAATCATAGTGCGGTCATGCTGCTAATTGAGCCAGATAGCGGAAAAATAGTGCGGGCTAATCAAGCCGCCGCTGATTTTTATGGCTACAACAAAGCACAGCTCCAAGCCTTATATATTCAAGAAATTAATCAGTTCTCGCCCCAGCAAGTGGAAAAAGAACGCCTTTCTGCGCTCAATGAAGGGCGAAATTATTTTATCTTTCAACATCGTTTAGCGAACGGCGAAAATCGAACGGTGTCAGTGTACTCTTCTCCATTTATGGCGAGCAATGGCGAAGCTTTGTTATTTTCGGTGATACAAGATGTCAGTGAAAGGCGCAAGTTGGAGCATGCGTTGTGGCACTACCAAAGTAACCTTGAGCAGCAAGTTGCCCAGCAAACTCGGGAAATAAAACATGCCAGCACAGTGCAAGTTTTTCTTCTTAGCAGTGTCATCGGAATTTTTGTTGGTACGACCGTGATATTAGGCTGGGGGTTTCTCCGGTTGCGTAAAACTAAAAAGCGCTCTGAATTTCATCGTGCCAGATTAAACGCCATTTTTGATGCCATTGGCGACTACCTTATTTTTACGGATGTAAATGATAAGGTGCTGTCTGCTAATCGTTCGGCCTACCAAGATTTAGGCGAACTTGATAACAAAGCAATTGTGGATGTACTTTCTAAATGTGTATGCCTTGAGCAGCTCCAGTTTGAACCCAAAGAATGCCAAATAAAGACCAACTTCGGCACATTGGATGTCGAGATCAGCAAAACAGATGTGTTGGATCACAACGGTGGATTATATGGGCATATATTCTTGTTACAAAATATCACGCAGCGCTTGGCGGATGAAAAAGAGCAGCGCTTGGCTAGTACCGTATTTTCGACGACCAGTGAAGGGGTTTTAGTTTCTGATAAAGACAATTGTATTCAAATGGTGAACCGTGCTTTTACGGATATAACTGGTTTTTCTGGGCCAGAAGTGATGGGCAAAACACCTGCTATTTTTAATTCAGGACGTCATGACACCGCTTACTTTACACAGTTGTATGATGCGCTTAGTACACGCGGCCACTGGGAAGGTGAGATTTGGAATAAACGCAAAAATGGAGAGGTGTATCCTAGCTGGCTACAAGTATCTGCGGTATTTGATCAGCATGGTGACATAGACATGTATGTTGCGTTATTTAATGACATCACATCACGTAAGCGCAATGAGCAATTGATGTGGCAGCAAGCTAACTTCGATAACTTAACTGATTTAGCAAATCGCCATCACTATCATGCTAAATTTGATATCGCACTGGCACAAGCTCAGCGTAAACAAACACGGGTCGCGGTATGTTTTATCGATCTTGATCGGTTTAAAGCCGTGAATGACACATTAGGCCATCATATTGGCGATTTACTGTTGATAGAGGCTGCTAATCGGATCCGGGAGTGTACGAGAAATTCAGATACTGTGGCGCGTTTGGGTGGAGATGAGTTTGCCTTGTTACTGCCTGATATGGACTTGATCAGTGATATGGAAAAGTTAGCGGACAAGGTTTTGACTGCATTAAGTGCGCCGTTTCACCTTGAGGGTCATGAGGCGTATGTCTCAGGCAGTATGGGGATCACGTTTTACCCTGACGATGGCGAAGACCGCAAAGTGTTATTACGTAACGCAGACAGTGCTATGTATAAAGCTAAAGAAAGTGGCCGTAATTGCTACCAGTTTTTTACCACCGCCATGCACGAGCACGCTAAAGCGCGCAGTCAGCTGGAAGGGGCACTGCACCGTGCGTTGGCTAATCAAGAGCTGCGCGTGGTGTACCAACCTATCGTGGGTGATGAGCAGAGACTTGGTTGTGAGGCATTATTACGTTGGCATAATGAGGTATTGGGTGACGTTTCTCCGGCTGACTTCATTCCCATTAGTGAAGAGTTGGGGCTTATTATTTCTATGGGCGAGTGGGTATTATATCAGGCCTGTGCACAAGCTCGCGCATGGTTGACGAAGACTCAGCGGCCATTTTTTGTTTCGGTCAATGTGTCTAGTATACAGTTTAAGCGTCAAAATGTGGTTGCTTTGGTGGCTAAAGTACTCAAAGACACAGGGTTACCAGCGGAGAGCTTGACGCTCGAGATCACAGAAACCGTATTAGCTGACAATTCAGACGATATCGAAAGGCAGCTAGAGCAATTGCGAGCGATGGGGGTTGGGTTGGCAATAGATGACTTTGGAACGGGGTATTCTTCACTGGGTTATTTGAAACGTTTTCCGCTTTCTAAACTGAAGATTGACCGAGCATTTATTAAAGATTTACCCGATGATGAAGAAGATAAAACACTGATTAGCGCAATAATTTCGATGGCCAGTAAACTGAAACTGACTGTTATAGCTGAAGGGGTAGAAACCGAAGCGCAGTTAGACTTATTGCAAGAACTTGGTTGTGATTATACTCAAGGGTATTTGCATGCCAAGCCCTGTAGTGCCAGTGAGTTTGAAGTATTTCTGCAGCAATATCATGATGCATCTACTCATTCGCAGATTTGATGCATCATACACAGCGACTCTAGCGCCTCTTTGGCTTTGATGTTACCTTGTGCATGCGCGGCCTTGAGCAACTCAAAGCCGCGTTGCAAATTCTGTTCTCCACCTTCAGCTGCGATCAGCATAGTGGCTAAGTTATACATACCCCATTGGTCTTTATTTTTTGTCGCAAGCTCAAATTCAGCTCTCGCTGCGACTAAGTCACCACGTTGATAAAAGCCAATACCTTGACTGTTTTCAGCTGAAAAAACAGCACGTTGATGTTTTGGAAAATGCGGTAGTGCGCGCTGTTTTACAATCCCACCCATGACGTAAATGTCATTTGGGCGATAGGCAGCGTAGATTACGCCACTTTGGTAATAGGGCATGACTTGCGTTCTGGGCACATGCCAAGGTTCTGCCTGAAAGTAATCATCTACCATTAAGTTATCAAGCTGGATAGCGCGTTTTGCATCACGTTTCCTTGAGTAGGTATAACGGCCCTGCTTGAGGGTTAATTGGGCATCATTGACTGCAATGACCTGGGCGATACGAAATTGCGGTTGATAGACTCTGTCCGTTTGCAGTCTGCCAACATCAACCATGATGACATCATCCACTTTCGGCGCTTCTAACCACGTATGCTGCATTTGTTGAGTGCGTTGATGCTTTACAATCCAGTGAGCACATACGCCAATGAGGATAAACGCGATAACAATGGCTTTGTAGCGACTTAGTAATTCTGAAATGATGTCATGAGAACGAAAAATTGCGTTTTTGATCATCGCCAGCTCCGTGGTTGATTATTATTATTGTAATGCCAAGACAAAGATAGCATGCCTTTGTCTTGGCACAAAGTGAGTTTATTTACCCGCCATTTTGGTTTCTGCATTGGCAGCCATCAAAGCAAATACGGCATAAGCGGCGGTATTTTGTTTCAACTTATCTGGATCAACTTTATCTAGCGTATCATCAGCGGTGTGGTGATAGTCGAAGTAATCAGTGCCGACTTGATGCAGATCGAAAATCGGCGCAGATGCAGTTTGTTTTAGCGGAATAAGGTCGGGTCCACCGCGTGCTGCATTTTTACGGATATATTTTACCCCAAGCGGTTTTAATTGTTCTGCAATGGCTCTGACGACCGGTAGAGAAGCAGCATTGACGTTTGACTCAAATGCATACACGATATCGGCACCAAAATCAGACTCTGCGGCTGCCACAATATTATCAAGTTGCTTTTCGTAATGCTTGAAATAGGCTTTAGCACCCCACAGACCCAGCTCCTCTGCAGCAAATAACACAACGCGGATACTGCGTTCTGGGCGGGTGTGGTCGGCGATATGTTTAGCTGCAGCCATGGTCAATGCCACACCTGCGCCATCATCTAGCGCGCCAGTCCCTAAATCCCATGAGTCTAGATGACTGCCGAGCAAGACATATTGTTGTGGGTATTTAGAGCCGGTAATTTCACCGATGACGTTGTAGCTTGTGCCTTCACCAAGGTCTTCCGTTTGAATATTCAATTCAACTTTAACAGGTTTCCCCAGCGCGATCAGGCGTGCTAATTGGTCCGCATCAGGGTTGGCAACGGCAGTTGCTGGAATTTTTGTTACCCCTTTGGTGTAGTGGCTTCCTCCGGTGTGTGCAAATCGGTGGTGACTGGTACTTACTGAGCGCATCATGTAAGCGATAGCGCCTTTCTTAGCGGCTTCAACGGCACCTTTGTTGCGTGCTTTTACCGCTGGCCCATAGCCGTTACCGTCAATATCTCGGTTCATGCGATAATTCACAAATGCTATCTTACCTTGCAAGCTGTTAGCTGGTGCAGCAATTAATTCATCGAACGTCTCAAACAATACGACTTCGCCAGATAGGCCTTTTTTAGGCGTACTGATACTATTACCAAGCGCTGTTAAGTGGAGAGGTTGTTTACTTGGGCTCAGAATAAAACCTGATTCGTGGTAGCGACGCCACTCTGGAAATTTGGAAGGTTCCAACCATACTTTATCAAAACCAAGTTTTTGAAACTTCTGCTTAGCCCATGCAACGGCCATTTTATCATTTTCAGTACCAGGTAAACGTGGACCCACCTCGGTTGTGAGGGACTCAACCAGTTGCCAGCTTAGGTCACTTTGTCGAGCGTGTTCGCGTACTTTTTCAACCATGTCTAGCTCTGCTTTAGTAAATTCTTGGGCATGAGCAATATGGCTGGTACAGAGTGTTACAAGCGGCAGTATGCTGAATTTAATCAGCGTACGAAGTGCATGTTTCATGAATAATCCTTGATAGACAAATTGAGTTTTATTTTGGCATTGAAACTATTTAATTTAAACGTTAATAAGATGAATGACATGATTATGCACTGTAGGATTATTGTTGTTTTGTGTGGGGTGATAGGTGTGTATTGTATTTTGAATGCCAGAATACAGTTATATACCAAGAGTCGAGATTTTTGGTAAAATTGACTTAATTTGATTTGTTAGGACATCCATGTGAATTTGCTATTTTCTCAACTCCCCCTGCGTCAAGAGTTGTTTACTTCATTGTCAAACGCCGGTTTTAATAAAATGACACCAATTCAGGCGCAGGCGTTACCTGAGCTATTAAATGGCAAGGATGTTGTCGCACAAGCTAAAACGGGGTCTGGTAAAACACTGGCTTTTAGTTTGGGGGTGTTGCAGCAATTGGACCCACATGCACAGCAAATTCAAGGGTTAATTCTGACTCCAACACGCGAGTTAGCATCGCAAGTGGCGGATGAAGTCAGGAAACTGGCGAAACCCTTAGCAAATATCAAGGTGCTGACGATTTGCGGAGGTGAGCCGATTGGCCCGCAGATCAGCTCATTAGAACATGGCGCACATATTGTAGTAGGTACTCCCGGTCGTATTGAAGAGCATTTGTTCAAAGGGACCTTAGATTTAACCAATGTCAGTCACTTTGTTTTGGATGAAGCCGATCAAATGTTAGAAATGGGATTCATTGATGCCATTGAAAACATTGCCGCTTATTTATCGTCTACTCGTCAGACGATGATGTTTAGCGCAACATATCCTAAGAATATAGAAAAGCTCGCAACGCAGTTTATGCAATCGCCAGTTGTTGTTAAAGGTGAAACTGAAACGCTTAATAAGCAGATCAAACAACAGTTTTATCATCTAAAAAATAACAAGCTGCGATTTAATACTTTAAAACTATTGTTATTACAGCATAAACCGCAAAGTGGTATCGTATTTTGTAATACCAAAGTTGAGACCAAAAAGTTGTACAGTGAGCTACAGCAAACAGGTTTACAAGTCGTGGTATTACACGGTGATTTGGCGCAAATTGAACGTCAGCGCATGTTATTACGCTTTGCTAATAAAAGTGCTTCTATCCTTGTTGCTACAGATGTGGCTGCAAGAGGGCTCGATATTGACGATATCGATATGGTTGTTAACTATCATATGGCACTTGAACCGCAAACACATGTGCACCGTGTAGGTCGTACGGGCAGAGGGGGCAAAAAAGGCTTTGCGTGTTCTTTATATGGAGAAAATGAAACTTTCAAAGTCAAGCAGCTAAGCGAGTTGTATGAAAGAGACTTTAATCCTTCCCCTACGCCACCTTTAAGTTTGTTGGATAAGCCAGTATACAAGCCAAGCATGGTCACTGTGGTGCTTGATGTTGGTAAAAAGCAAAAAGTCAGAGCAGGAGACATAGTCGGTTGCTTAACAGGTGAAAATGGCATCAGTGCTGCACAAATTGGTAACATCACGGTACAAGACAATCAGACCTATGTTGCGATATATCGAGATGCGGTTAAACCTGCAATTCGTAAGTTACAGGCGGACAAAATAAAAGGTAAGCGTATCAAAGCAAAGCGTTTAGTTTAGTGGTTTTGGAGTCGCTTATAATGTGTTTTTTAGCTGCTCATATTCATATTTTATTTGTTTAAAGTTGGCTGCATTACCGCCTTTATCTGGATGGTTTTTGATGGCCAGCTGTCGCCATCGTTTTTGCAATTCAGTCGCAGAATAATGTGTTGGCAGCTGCCATTTTTTTTGTAACTGGGTGTGCTCTTCAGGGGTGAGACTTTGAGTGGTACGCTGGTATTTTTGCCAGAAACTTGTCAACAAGGTTTCGACTTCCTCTTTAGTCGTTTCATAATTGCTCCAATCTAAATAATAACACCTTAGAGCTGCAGAGGATTTAACGTGAAGTTCGTTTGAGTTGGTTGTATCCACTGCGGCCTGCTTAAGGTAGATATCCATATTTGATATACATAAGTGATGGCCATACTCGTGTAGCTCACTTTGTAATTGATATAGCGCATTCATGATCAAAAAATTTTTTTTAAACAATTCTTTGTGTGGATCAGAGTCTAAATTAGGGAACACTTTTTGCGATGTGAGCTGCGCAGCTAATTCGTGAACTTTATAATGTGTACCAGTGGAGAGAATTTCAAAAATAGCATCAAGTAATGGGTTGGTCATTGTTCGGTCTGTAAACATAGTGTATCTTCATTGCATAGGATATTGTTGATTAATTATTACGCTATTGCAAATTGGGATTAGCACGGATGGCAGTTATAAAGATATGCTGTATGTTGATAATGGCATTAGGATTCAGTTTTCATACCATGGCAACGGAGCCACTTAGTGAGGTTCAGTCGCTACAACAGCAAATCGAAAATATTACGCAACTTGATGATTGGCAAGAAAAGAAAATGGCTACGGAGCAATTGCTTAATCATCCAAAGCTATTGTCAAAACAGCGTATTACATTACTCCAAAATATGGGCAGTGCCGCCTTTGCTTCTGGCCAAGTTGCTGATGGTATTGGTTATTTTAAAGATTTAGAATTGTCTGTGGATGGTGAGCTTGACCCTGAGCTCTTATATCAAGCGATGAAAATGCAAGGAATTGGTTGGTACCACTCAGGTGGGTTTTCAGCGGCGGTAACTGAATATGAAAGAGCATTAGTGCTGGCACGATTGCATTTACCTGCCATTGAGCTTGGTCATATTCTCAATAACCTTGGCCTTGCGCGTTTACAGATGCATGATTTGATCGGTGCCTTGTCCTCGTTTACTGAGGCGTATTCGCTATATCAAACCCACGGTGACGATCAAGATGAAGCAGACATCATTCTTAATATTGCGGGTGTTTATATTCGCTTGTTACGATACGAAAAAGCCGAAGAGCTGTCCCACAAAGCAATAAAATTATTCAATATGCTCTCTGATAGTTATGGTCTTGCATTAGCTCAGGCGAATCTGGGTGTTATGTATACCCATACTGGACGATATGAGGAAGCACGCACCTTTTTGCAAAAGGCTGTGGATTATTATGAAGCCGCAAATGATATTAAACATCTCTCCTATGAGTATGCAAATTTGGCAAGAGTAAGCGTGGTTTTGGGTGAGGTTGAGCGGGCCGAAGTGGAAGTTAACTTCGCAATATATTATGCCGAAAAATCAGGGAATTTGGCGAATATGGCTGAAGCGCTTCATGTACAAGCGCAGGTAGACCTGATCAAAGGGCAGATCCCAGCTGCAATGGAAGCGGCTCAGCGGAGTATGGAAATAAGTCGAGACTTAGGTAGCTCCTTGCGAGAAAAAGAGTCTATGTTGCTCTTTGCTCTGACAAAAGCAGCACTAGGCGAAACAGCCAATGCACTGTCCATAATAGTAGAATACAACAGAGCGCGTACACAGCTACTTAATCAAGCGTTATTTTCAGAGGCTGAAAAATACCAAAAGCAATTTGAAGAAAGTGAGCTTAGCCAAGAACTCGCAAAATTAAAACAAGCTCAGCAACTTCAAGAATTAAAGAGCAAGCAACAGCAACAACTCACTTGGATGGGGTTCCTTGTTGCAGGATTTGCATTGTTAGCATCCATTGCGTGGTATAAGAGAAGCCTAGAACACAGAGCCAAATTGGATCTTCGTCATGAAGTTGCAATGCGCACAGCAGAGTTGCAAAAAACGGCTGATCAACTGCGCAGTGCAAATCAAATAAAAAGCCAGTTTTTAGCAAATATTAGCCATGAAATAAGGACACCACTGACAGCGATTCTTGGATATAGTGAAAATATGCTGCGCGAAAATCAACATAACTGCGAGCTGAAAGAGCCTTTGGAAGTATTACTTAGACAGGGAGTGCACTTAAAAGAGCTGATTAGTGATGTGCTAGACCTGAGCAAGATAGAGGCTGAGCAACTTGAGTTAGAAATGACGGAGTTTAATGTAGAGGCTTTACTTACAGATATCACGGACATGTTTCATCATCCATGTTTAGACAAATCACTTGAGTTAATCGTTGACCACCATCTAGAAATGCCATATTGGGTTCGATTAGATTATGTAAGGGTGAAGCAGGTCCTTATTAATTTGCTAAGCAATGCGATAAAGTTTACGCATAATGGGTATGTTGAGTTGATAGCGGAGTCGTCAGAAGAAGGGATCCTGTTTACGGTCACAGACACAGGAATTGGGATGTCGGGTGAGCAACTAGATAAAATATTTGACTACTTTCAGCAGGGAGATAACAGCATTTCTCGACGATTTGGTGGCTCTGGATTAGGATTGAGCTTATCTCAACAATTGGCCACTATGATGGGAGGGAAGATCCAAGTGATGAGTGAGTTACATGTAGGTAGTCGTTTTTCGTTTTGGTTGCCTTGCAAACGTGTCAATACAGCATATTGTGAGAGCGCACCTCAGCCATCTCAGAATATAGCCTCGGCGATGTTTAGTGGTGAAGTATTAGTTGCGGAAGATCATGACGATAACCGTGCGTTATTTGAACGTATTCTGCGTCAACTCGGTGTGAAGGTTGAATCAGCAGTCGATGGTCGACAGGTTGTTGAAAAGTGTTTGAGTAGCTTCCCTGATTTAGTATTGATGGACATTCAAATGCCAGAAATGGATGGGTTAGAGGCGCTTAAGCTACTTCGTCAAGCTGGCTATGAAGGACCAGTTTATGCACTTACTGCAAATGTGATGGAGCATGAAATAAGTTATTACCTTAATAATGGCTTTAATGGACATTTAAGTAAGCCGATTGAGCATAATAAGTTAGTAGCAGTGTTACACAAAGAGTTATCTGAGTATGAAGAGCAAAGTAACCGTGCTGATATAAGTTTGGATATGAGTGATTTGAAGCAGAGTTTTGCATCGACTCTAGAGCAAGAGCGATATAAGTTGATCGACCTTTGGCAAGACTCGGATCATGATGGTTTACAATACCATTGTCATAAAATTGCAGGTGCGGCAGCTGTGTTTGGTTTTACCGCTATCGCTGATATTGCTAAGCAATTTGAACAAGCCCTTAAAGAGCAAAAGCATGGGCAATATCAGGATTTGTTTTTGATCTTGTGTGATGAACTTAAGGTGCAAGCGTATTCAGAACAATTCGATGTCACTGGAGTCTGAGTCATCGGGCTGTACTTTTGGTTCGCTTTTTGTGATTGCCGCTACGGGGGTAGTTCGGCTCTTATCAACCCTAGGGTCTAAATCAGGATCAGGTGTTTCAGTTTTGAAAATACTGAGCTTTTCATGAATGCTGGAAGATAAGTTTAATAAGTCAGCACTTGATACGGCTTGAATTTTTGAGCTAGAAAGCGCATCAGAGTTAAGTTCTACCATGGATTCGATACTTGATTGCGCTTCATCTGAGACGAGCTTTTGTTGGGATACTTGAGAGTGAATACTGTGTGACATCGCATTAATGTCTAACATGGCATGCTCAATTTGGTCTACTTCTTTGGTGGACTCTTCCGACAGTTTCACTGTTTTATCCGTCTCCTCCAGTGCAAGCAGCATTAGCGAGTGTGCACTGTCAGTACCTGCTTGGATCTTGCTTACCATAGAGCGCACTTCTTGTGTTGATTGGCTGGTGCGAGCAGCTAAGTTCCGAACTTCGTCTGCAACGACGGCAAAACCTCGTCCTTGTTCGCCCGCTCGAGCTGCTTCAATTGCAGCATTTAGCGCGAGTAAATTGGTTTGCTCTGCAATTGAATTAATGACATCGATAACGGCACTAATAGCGTCACTGTCCGTTTTCAATGTTTCAATTTGTTGGCTGGTTTGGCGAATATGGTTGGCAAGGCTTAGCAAACTTTGTTGGCTATTATCTGTATCTATCCGTGTTTTTTTTACGGCCTCGGTAGCGCTTTCTACCGAGTTATAAATTTTTTCGAGATTTTCATCGAGCTCGCGAGAAACTACTAACATGCGATTTATAGACTCCGCGAGATCTTGACCATGAGCATGTTGAATAGTGGCTTTTTGAGTCATCGAAGCGTAAGTATCTCTGAGGTCATCTGCCATAGGTGCCAGTCGTGCTGAACAGGTATAGACTTCACAGATGAGATGCTCAATCGTTGCTAACCCTGCATTGAGTGCTAAACATGCCGGTGGAATATGTTTATTTTGGTCGTCAAATCGATAGGTGAGATCAATATGCGTTTCAGCCAATAAGGCATTCACTAAGTTATCGAGATAGCTGCCTTTACCACGATGCTTTGAGATGATGCAATATATGAGTGTTGCACTGACGGCCATTAGAACACAGAGAATAAGTGTTGCTGTTAAGGTGAAATCAAAGTAAGCAGCGCAAGCTACTGTAATGACAATATTGGCGCACGTGGTACTAACAACACCGACGTTTAAACGCATATACTTGATACTCCTTTCTATGAGCTTAAAAACTAGACTTTTCCAATTAGATTAATAGGTATAGCCTAGTTCAAAAAGAAATCCAAGCAGGAATTAGACGAAAAAAAACCTGCCGTAGCAGGTTTCTTAATTATTTTCGCTTCATGGAGTCAAAGAACTCATCATTGGTTTTACTCATCGACAGTTTATCGATAAGGAATTCCATGGCGTCAATTTCACTCATTTCATGTACGATCTTACGTAAGATCCACATTTTTTGTAACTCGTCAGGTTTCGTTAGTAACTCTTCACGACGGGTACCAGAACGGTTGAAATCAATTGCAGGGAATACACGCTTTTCAGCAATTTTACGATTTAGGTGTAATTCCATGTTACCAGTACCTTTGAACTCTTCGTAGATAACTTCATCCATCTTCGAACCAGTATCAATCAGTGCTGTTGCGATGATGGTTAAGCTTCCACCCTCTTCAACATTACGTGCAGCACCGAAGAAGCGCTTAGGTTTGTGCAGTGCATTTGCATCAACACCACCTGTTAAGACTTTACCTGATGAAGGGATCACGGTGTTATATGCACGTGCTAGACGGGTGATAGAGTCAAGCAGGATAACAACGTCTTTTTTATGCTCCACAAGGCGTTTTGCTTTTTCAATAACCATTTCTGCAACTTGCACGTGGCGGCTCGCTGGCTCGTCAAATGTAGAAGCGACAACTTCACCTTGCACCAAGCGCTGCATTTCTGTTACTTCTTCTGGACGCTCGTCGATAAGCAGTACCATCAAGGTTGCGTCAGGATTGTTGTATGAAATAGATTGCGCAATGTTTTGCAGCAACATCGTTTTACCAGCTTTTGGTGGTGCTACGATAAGTGCACGTTGACCTTTACCAATTGGTGATGCAAGGTCTAATACACGCGCTGTAATATCTTCAGTACTACCATTACCACGCTGCATAACTAGACGCTCATTTGCATGGATCGGCGTCAAGTTTTCGAATAAGATCTTTGTTCTAGAGTTTTCAGGCTTATCAAAGTTAACTTCGTTCACTTTTAAAAGTGCGAAGTAACGTTCGCCGTCTTTAGGTGGACGGATCAGACCGCTAATTGAATCACCAGTACGCAAACTGAAGCGTCTGATTTGACTCGGCGATACATAGATGTCATCTGGTCCTGCTAAATATGAAGCTTCGGAAGAGCGTAAAAAGCCAAAGCCGTCTTGGAGAATTTCTAAAACACCGCCGCCGTAAATGTTTTCGCCGCTTTTCGCATGCGCTTTCAAAATAGCAAAAATAATATCTTGTTTTCTTAGACGGGCTACGTTTTCGAGTCCCATTGACTCGGCAAGTTTTACAAGCTCATTTATTGACTTGTCTTTAAGTTCGCGTAAATGCATATTGGTGGGTTCTTTAATTAACTTTGTCTTCTCGTCGCACGAGGGATTGAGTTGATATTTGATAAAAGGTTAGTGGCTCTATAAGTTAGCAGCTAGCTAGCGAGTCGTCCAGTCTTTATACAAAAAATAAATCCATTAATCTATAAATAGTCGCTAGTTAGTATAAGAAAAAGCCCGTTATATCTGATCTGGGCTTTTTCGTAGAGGTATTAAACGTTGTCGTTTAAGAACTCAACAAGTTGAGTTTTAGACAATGCGCCTACTTTAGTAGCAGCAACTGCGCCATCTTTGAAAAGTAATAAAGTAGGGATACCACGAATACCGAACTTGCCAGGTGTACCTGAATTTTGGTCAATATTCAACTTACCAATGCTCACTTTACCTGCAAACTCTTCTGCAACTTCATCAAGAATTGGCGCGATCATTTTACAAGGACCACACCACTCAGCCCAAAAGTCCACAAGAACTGGGCCGCTTGCATTTAGTACGTCAGCTTCGAAGCTATCGTCAGTTAATTGAATTATTTTGTCGCTCATTACGTTCTCCGATAGAAATTTGGCGAATTATTTAGTGCGTATTTAAACACTCTTGTTTCTTATTGCAAGTTTAAACGTTATGCTTTATTGCTATGACTAAGACACATTTGACCAACACGAAATTTTCAGACTTTGCTTTAGCACCGGAAGTGGTCGCCGGTTTAACAGCGAATGGCTTCGATCATTGTACGCCAATTCAAGCAAAGTGTATGCCTTACGTATGTGAAGGCAGGGACATTGCGGGTCAAGCGCAAACAGGAACAGGTAAAACATTAGCGTTCCTAACTGCGACTTGTCATCGTTTAATGCAAACGCAACCAGAGCAGCAAACTTCGGGACAGCCGCGCGCCATTATCATGGCACCGACACGAGAGCTTGCAATTCAAATTCACAAAGATGCTCAAATTATCGCACCGCACTGTAAATTAAATCTAGGTTTAGTATATGGTGGCGAAGAATACGAAAAACAACGGGCGCAGTTAGAAAAAGGTGTCGATATTTTAATTGGCACAACTGGAAGGCTCATTGACTTCTATAAACAAGGCGCATTCAATTTAAATAGTATTGAAGTTGTGGTGCTTGATGAAGCTGACAGAATGTTCGATTTGGGCTTCATTAAAGACATTAGGTATTTGTTTAACCGCATGCCTGGTACGCAAGAGCGCATGAATTTACTATTCTCAGCGACTTTATCTTATCGTGTACAAGAACTCGCTTTTGAGCATATGCACAATCCTATCCATGTTCAAATTGAACCAGATGTTAAAACTGGCAAGCGCATTCAAGAAGAGCTGTTCCAGCCTTCACAAGAGGACAAATTGCCTTTACTTCTTACTCTAATTGAGGAAGATTGGCCAGAGAAGGCAATTGTGTTTGCAAATACTAAACATAGCTGTGAAAACGTTTATGAATGGTTGAAAGCAGATGGCCATCGCGTTGGGCTGTTGACAGGCGATGTGAACCAGAAGAAGCGTTTGTCAATTTTGACAAGGTTTACAAAGGGGGAATTGGACTTATTGGTTGCGACGGATGTTGCTGCGCGAGGGTTGCATATTCCAGAAGTGAGCCATGTGTTTAATTTTGATCTGCCAGATGACAGAGAAGATTATGTTCACCGTATTGGACGCACAGGCCGAGCGGGTGCATCGGGTCATGCGATTAGTTTCGCGTGTGAACAATATGCTTACAACCTACATGAGATTGAGGAATACATCGAGCATGCTATCCCAATTTCTCAGTACGATAAGTCTGCATTATTAGATGACTTAAAAGCGCCTGTAAAGCAGCATCGTAGAAATTACCACTCAGGCCCTAGAAAACGTGGGAATACACGACGCCAAGGTAATTATCAAAAAGCATCGCCTAAGCACAGTTAAAAAGTAGTAAAGGTAAGTAGAGGTCACAAGCGTGGGATACAACTCACCACTGAATAATGTATATGCCGTTATAGATCTAGGCTCTAACAGTTTCCATATGTTAATTGCAAAGCATATGGCTGGGGGAGTCCATACGATTGGCAGAGTAAAACGCAAAGTCAGATTAGCCGCTGGGCTAAATGAACAAAATGTTTTATCACAAGAAGCGATGGAGCGCGGGTGGGAATGTCTATCCTTATTTGCAGAGCGACTGCAGGATATTCCAGCGCAAAATATCAAAATTGTTGCGACAGCCACGTTACGTTTGGCAACGAATGCGCAAGAATTTAAACAGCGGGCTGAAAGTATACTGAACCACAAAATCGAAATTATTAGTGGTGAATTGGAAGCTTGCACTATTTACAAGGGCGTTGCGCACACATCTGCGTGTCACGGCAAGCAACTGGTTGTGGATATTGGTGGTGCAAGTACCGAAGTTGTCATTGGAAGAGGCTTTGATGCCGAGATTTATCACAGCCTAAATATGGGGTGTGTTACTTATCTTGAAAAGTTTTTTAAAGACGATTGCTTAA
>NZ_CP015411.1:4715000-4717500 GCF_001750165.1 Pseudoalteromonas luteoviolacea | reverse complement strand
ATGCGGGTGAAAAACCCGCACGCCGGAAGACCAAGGGTTCCTATCCCATGTTAATCAGGGTAGGGTGAGTCGACCCCTAAGGCGAGGCTGAAGAGCGTAGTCGATGGGAAACGGGTTAATATTCCCGTACTTGGTATAAATGCGATGGGGGGACGGAGCAGGCTAGGCAAGCATGGCGTTGGTTGTCCATGTGAAAGGCTGTAGGCTGGTGACTTAGGAAAATCCGGGTCGCTAAGGCTGAGAGTCGAGACGAGCCACTACGGTGGTGAAGTTGTTGATGCCCTACTTCCAGGAAAAGCCTCTAAGCTTCAGTTTATATCGAATCGTACCCTAAACCGACACAGGTGGTCAGGTAGAGAATACTAAGGCGCTTGAGAGAACTCGGGTGAAGGAACTAGGCAAAATTGTACCGTAACTTCGGGAGAAGGTACGCTCTTGTTTGTGAAGGATTTACTCCGTAAGCAAACGAGAGCCGCAGTGACCAGGTGGCTGGGACTGTTTATTAAAAACACAGCACTGTGCAAAATCGTAAGATGACGTATACGGTGTGACACCTGCCCGGTGCCGGAAGGTTAATTGATGGGGTTAGACTTTTGTCGAAGCTCTTGATCGAAGCCCCGGTAAACGGCGGCCGTAACTATAACGGTCCTAAGGTAGCGAAATTCCTTGTCGGGTAAGTTCCGACCTGCACGAATGGTGTAACCATGGCCACGCTGTCTCCACCCGAGACTCAGTGAAATTGAAATCGCAGTGAAGATGCTGTGTACCCGCGGCTAGACGGAAAGACCCCGTGAACCTTTACTACAGCTTGGCACTGAACATTGACCCTACATGTGTAGGATAGGTGGGAGGCTTTGAAGCACAGTCGCTAGATTGTGTGGAGCCGACCTTGAAATACCACCCTTGTAGTGTTGATGTTCTAACTTAGGTCCCTAATCGGGATTGAGGACAGTGCCTGGTGGGTAGTTTGACTGGGGCGGTCTCCTCCCAAAGAGTAACGGAGGAGCACGAAGGTTGGCTAAGTACGGTCGGACATCGTACGGTTAGTGTAATGGTAGAAGCCAGCTTAACTGCGAGACAGACACGTCGAGCAGGTACGAAAGTAGGTCATAGTGATCCGGTGGTTCTGAATGGAAGGGCCATCGCTCAACGGATAAAAGGTACTCCGGGGATAACAGGCTGATACCGCCCAAGAGTTCATATCGACGGCGGTGTTTGGCACCTCGATGTCGGCTCATCACATCCTGGGGCTGAAGTCGGTCCCAAGGGTATGGCTGTTCGCCATTTAAAGTGGTACGCGAGCTGGGTTTAGAACGTCGTGAGACAGTTCGGTCCCTATCTGCCGTGGGCGTTTGAGAATTGAGAGGGGCTGCTCCTAGTACGAGAGGACCGGAGTGGACGAACCGCTGGTGTTCGGGTTGTTATGCCAATAGCATTGCCCGGTAGCTACGTTCGGAATCGATAACCGCTGAAAGCATCTAAGCGGGAAGCGAGCCTCGAGATGAGTTCTCACTTTAACTTAGAGTTAACTGAAGGGCCGTTGAAGACTACAACGTTGATAGGCGAGATGTGGAAGTGCTGTGAGGCATTGAGCTAACTCGTACTAATTACCCGTGAGGCTTAACCATACAACGCCAAAGTGGTTTTAAGCTTGTTAGAAGTTAAGAATAGAAAGTAGACGATAAGAATTTAATTACGCTTCCAGATTTTAGTAAGGTGTTTTAAACATCTTGCACACAGAATTTCCTGGTAAACATAGCATTTTGGAACCACCTGACCCCATGCCGAACTCAGTAGTGAAACGAAATAGCGCCGATGATAGTGTGGGGTTTCCCATGTGAAAGTAGGACATTGCCAGGGCCCAATTAAAGAAACCCGTTGCAGAAATGCAGCGGGTTTTTTGCGTTTAAGTCCCTCGTCAACAGCTAAAACGGCTTATTTCACCTTGCGCAAAAAGAGCGCTCTCACTGCGTTCGCTGTCGCTAGCCTTTTGCACGATAATCACCTTGCGCAAAAAGAGCGTACTCACTTCGTTCGCTGTCGCTAACCTTTTATACGATAGCGTAAGGTGAAGGGAGCAACCTTCACCGCTTTAACCCTTTACTCCTTTGAAATTCAGTTTCTCAGCAGCGGTTAAAATGGTTCATTTCACCTTGCGCGAAAAGAATGGCAGCGCTGCGCGCTGTGTCATAAACCTTTCGCACGATAATCACCTTGCGCAAAAAGAGCGTACTCACTTCGTTCGTTGTCGCTAACCTTTTGCACGATAATCACCTTGCGCAAAAAGAGCGCTCTCACTTCGTTCGCTGTCGCTAACCTTTTACACGATATTCACCTTACGCAAAAAGAGCGTACTCACTGCGTTCGTTGTCGCTAACCTTTTACACGATAGCGCCGATGATAGTGTGTGGGGCGGACGGCGAGTCTTTCCCATGTGAAAGTAGGACATTCTACTGCGTAGCGCACCAAGGGCCCAATTAAAGGTCGATTAACAGCATTC